>JAIXVS010000097.1 GCA_027482795.1 Rhodobacter sp. | reverse complement strand
CTGCGCCAAGGGCAGCACCGAAAAGGCGTAAAACCCCGTCACCGCGTTCAGCACTGCCGTTGTGGTGCGAATGGCCGTCCAAACAGGATGCTTGGGGATCAAATTGCCATCGGTACGATCACGCATCATCGCCAGCGTGACCAGCGGAAATCCCAGCAGGCCCGAAAAGAAAATCAACTGAAACGGGCTGTAACTGCTGCCCAGAAATTTGATGAACACATCATGCGTGGCATAAACGCCAAAGGCCGCCAGCGACAGCATGGCCCCAATCAAATTGGATTGCAGCGGTTTCATACGGCCCCCTCCTTGTGGCGGGACGAGTTCAAAATATACAGCCCCGCCGCCACAATTACCGCAATCCCTGCCCAAGTGGCGGGTGTAATCGCCTCGTTAAAGATAAAGGCGCTGGTCAGGGCGGCCCAAAAAATCTGGCTGTATTGCATGGGCGATACGATGATGACGGGTGCCATGCGATAGGCTTCGATAATCATCACAGACCCCGCATACCCGCACACCGCCATCGCCCAAGTCAGCGCGATATGGCTCATCGGCATGGGCTGATAGACAAAGGGCAACACAATCGCCGCCGCCGCCAATTGGGTAAGCGAGGGGTAGATGATATTCAGCGCCGCGCGTTCCACCTGCGCGGTTTTGCGCAAAATCACAAAACTTAGCGCGGCCAAAACCGCCCCGATCACGGCAATCAGATGATCCCATGTCACAGGATCACGCCCCGGTTGCAGCGCAATCAGCACGCCTGCAAAGCCCACAAACACCGCCAAACCGCGCGGCAGGCTAATCGGCTCGCCCAGCAGCCACGCCGCCAGCAGTGTGATCATCAAAGGCACAGTGAACAAAATGGCATAGGTCTGCGCCAACGGCAGGTTGCCAAAGGCATAAACCACGCAGACCGAATTGACCAAAGTGATCGCGCAGCGCAGCGCCATCCATTTGGGCATGACAGGGCGGTACGTGCCCACCTCGCGGTCCAGCGCCATATGCGCCAGCAACAAGGGCATGGTGGCCGCAATGGAAAAGAACATAATCTGAAATGGGTTATACATGCCCAAAAACTTAATCAGATTGTCATTGGCGGCATAAACCGCCATGGCAGCCAGTGCCAGCAGCGCGCCAATTAGATTGGGCGGCTGTTTCATAGCCCCTGCCCCAATTGCTGTTCGCCCTCTGCCCCGCTTGTGCGCGTGCTGGTCAAAATGTAAATCCCCGCACCGATAATCAGCGCGATGCCAGCCCATGTGGCGGGGGTAATCGCCTCGGCAAAAATGAAATACCCCGCCAGCGCGGCCCAGAAAATTTGGGTGTATTGCATCGGCGCCACCACCGCCACGGGGGCGGCGCGATAGGCGGCGATAATCACATAGGTGCCGCCAATGCCAAACACCGCCATCGCCCATGTCAGCATATGATGCGCAATCGGCATGGGCGTATAAACAAACGGCAAGGCAATCGCCATGGCGGCAAGCTGGCTGAGCATCGGGTAAATCACCAACACCTCTGGCCGCTCGATCTGGCCCGTCTTGCGCATGATGATGTAATTCAGCGCGCCTGTAATCGCCCCCAAAACCGCCGCCAAATGCGCCCATTCCAGCGCCTGCGCACCGGGTTGCAGGGCAATGACCACCCCCGCAAAGCCCACCAGAATGGCAATCAGCCGCGCGGGGCTGATCGCCTCGCCCAACATCACCACGCCCAAAATCGAGATCATCAGCGGCATCGTAAAGAAAATCGCATAGGCCTGCGCCAGCGGCAGGGCGGTAAAGGCATAGGTGCCCAGCATTCCATTGGCCAGCGTGATGGCGCATCTGATGACCGTCCAGCGCAGCAGGCGCGGGCGATAATGCCCCGCCGTTCGGCTTAGCGATACCTGCACCAGCACAATCGGAACCGCCGCCATACCCGCAAAGAACATAATCTGAAACGGATGATAACTGCCGCCCAAAAACTTTACCGCACTATCATAACAGGCAAAAATTCCCATGGCGGCTATGCCCAACACAGCACCGCGTAGCAGGGGGGAAAGGGTCACGATATCGCCTTGAACAAGGGGGATGTTTGCGCAAACATATGGCCCGCACTATCGCGCGGGCCATGGTTAATTACAAGGCAGCAATCGTTCAAATTGAGGCGTTTAGCGCCGCCACAATCGCATCGCCCATCTGCGCGGTGGACACGGGCACACCGCCCGAAGGGCCCATCAAATCGGCGGTGCGCACGCCGTCGGCCAGCACCTTTTCTACAGCCGCCTCCACGCTCGCCGCCTCGTCCAGCATGCTGAACGAATAGCGCAGCGCCATGGCAAAGGACAGGATACAGGCAATCGGGTTCGCCTTACCCTGCCCTGCAATATCGGGGGCCGACCCGTGCACAGGTTCATACAGCGCCTTTGGCCGCCCATTCGCCATGGGCAGGCCAAGCGAGGCCGAGGGTAGCATCCCAAGGCTACCCGTCAGCATCGCCGCCATATCCGACAGCAAATCTCCAAACAGGTTGTCGGTGACAATCACGTCAAACTGCTTGGGCCAGCGGCACAGCTGCATCGCGCCCGCATCGGCATACATATGCGACAGTTCCACATCAGGATATTCCTTGTCGTGAATTTCCTGCACCACATCGCGCCACAAAATCCCCGATTCCATGACATTGGCCTTTTCCATGGAACACACTTTGTTATTGCGCTTGCGCGCCAGTTCAAAGGCCGACCGCGCTACGCGGGCAATCTCGGATCCTGTATAACGCTGGGTGTTGATGCCGACGCGTTCGTTGCCTTCGGTGAAAATCCCGCGCGGCTCTCCAAAATAAACACCGCTGGTCAGTTCGCGCACGATGACAATATCCAGCCCCGCGACCACGTCTTTCTTCAGGCTGGAAAAATCTGCCAGCGCGTCAAAGCATTGCGCAGGGCGCAGGTTGGAAAACAAATCCATTTCCTTGCGCAGCCGCAACAGCCCGCGCTCTGGCTTAACTGAAAAGTCCAGTTTGTCATATTTCGGCCCGCCCACAGCGCCCAGCAGCACCGCATCCACCGCTTGGGCCTGCGCCATGGTCGCATCGGTCAAGGGCGTGCCATGCGCATCATAAGAACAGCCGCCCACCAGCCCTTCGGACACGTCAAATGTGATCGCGCGTTTGGTCTTGAACCACGCAATGATCTTTTTGACTTCGGCCATAACTTCAGGGCCAATTCCGTCGCCCGCTAGGATAAGGATGGATGGGTTTGCCATAGCACGCTCGCTGGTAAAAAGGTTCGCGATGGCCTAGCGCGCGGCAAAGGGGCGGTCAAGCGGGGATGGGCGGTTTGACCAGCCCTGCCGCCAAATGATCGAACACAAACCGCATCCTTGGCGCAGCCAGCAGCGCCTGCGGCGCGGTGATCCACAGCGGCAATGCGGGCAGGTAAACAAATGGCGCGATCG
>JAIXVS010000106.1 GCA_027482795.1 Rhodobacter sp. | reverse complement strand
GGGGGGTTAGGGGGGCGGTAGCCCCCCTCGTTCAGTGCCGCATCTCATGCCGCAAAATCGCAGCCTCGGCCGCGCTGACGTTGCGGCGGGCATAATCGCCATAGGCATGGGGGTTTTCTGCGATTTCGGGCAAAATGTCCAAAAGCCCCGCGCGCTGATCATCGGCCACTGTATCAAGTGCGGTGTTCGACGGATGAAAGCTTTCGGTTTCCAGCCCATTGGCCCACACAATGTTATGCTGGGCCAGCAGGATATGCACATAGGTCACTTCGCGGGCCGAATGATCCACCATAATCGTGCGGTCATTGACCAAATCTTGCGCGGCAACCAGCACTTCGGGCGTGTTAAACAGCGCCAGCGCCGCCTGCCCCTTGATCAGCATACGGTGCTGGGGCGAGACGAGCAGTTCTTGATCGGGGCGGCCAAAGCCCAGCGCGCCGCTGGCAAAGCGGATGGGCCGCAAATGCGGCATCACATGCAGGCGCGCGCCGCTCATGCGGCGGTGGCCGCGCCACAGTATTTCCTGCGGGCCATTATCGCGGGTCAATATACGATCACCCGCTTGCAACTGGGCAATCGCGCGCGGGCCGTATTCGGTGGCGATCAGCGTATCTGGGGTAAAGCAAATCACCCCGCCCGCCACTTGGGCCCCTGCACCTGAATGGGTGGTATCAAGGGCTGCGCGCACAACCCAAAGGTCTTGGTCAGGGGGGGGCATCTCGCCCAAAATCATCAGCAGTTTTGACCCCGTATCAGGCACGGGAATGAGGGTGAGGTTATAGCTGTGAAACCCGTCGGTGACGATAAAGGATTGATCGGGCGTATCGGCAAAGTGGGCATCGCCGTCGGTGCCCGCATCACCATCTTCGCCCATGCGGCCTGCAATGGCCGCCCCAACAAGGCGGCGCACCGTGCGCGCAGCCCGCTTGCGCATATCTACCGCGCCATCTGCCCCCTGCAAAACCAACACATCTTGGGGGCGGTCCACACGCACCACTGGTCCGCTATAACGCCATGTCGCGCCCACATTCAGCAGCGACAGAGGCGCAGAATGCACGCCATCAATTTCGGTTTGTGACCAAGAAATGACGAACGTGCCCAAAGAGCCCGTGTTCATTTTGTTTGCCTGCTCGTTTTTATAGTTTCTTATATCGAAACATTAACAAACAGATTGCGGCGTAAATGTGGCAAACCTGCCTAAATGGCGAAAATTACTATACGTTCGATTCTAAAACCGCACCAAAAGACTCAGCGATCCCACAGTCTGGCCTTCGCTTTGTTCTTCAAATTCGGGCGACAGATAGGTTGCGCCGAAAAACACAAAGGATTTCTCGCCCTGCCAGTTCAGCCCAGCGCGCAGGCGCGTGCGGGTGGGCGAAGCTGTTACTGCGCCGCCATCGGGCAGCAAAACGCTGGATGCAACGCGCGCCATATCCCCGCCAAAGGTCAGGCTAAGCCCCGTGCCAAGCGGGCCCTGCACCGCGCTATAGCGCTGGCCTGTGTTCACATCGCGCAACATCAGCCCGTCTTTGGCCAAATTGCCCAAGGTCACATCGACCCCTGCCCGCGCCAAGGTTTCAAAGCCAACTTGCCCTTCGACAAAGGGGCGCAGGGTTAGGCTGGGGGCCAGAGCGATCTGGCGGCCCAGTTCGGCTGTGCCCGAAAGATATGTGGCATTGCCAAACTGCGCGTCGTAACTTGGCGCGCCATCGGGCAGGCCAAGAAAATCATGCACCCTGTCTTGAAACGCACTTAGACCCGTTTGCGGGCCGATCAGCACCACATCCGCGCCCATCGACAATTCTTCCCCGCGCCATTTGGAATGGCTGTGATAGCCAAAAGACATCACCCCCGCATAACGGCGGTCTTGGGCGGCGGGGGCAGACAAGTCTTCTGGCGTGATGTTTTCAGCGCGAAAGCGAAACTCCAACACCTGCCCAATGGTATTGGGCAAGCTGCCCGTCCATTCTGGGCCGCGCAGGCGCGAAATGGTGTAGGATGACGAATGCCAGCGATCCTTGCGATCACCGATATAATCGTTGTTGAAAAAGCGGCCCCAGCCAATGGTTTGGCGGGCGGCATCGCCCGTAGTGCTGGCAATTTGGGCAGTTGCGGCATCTTGTGCCCAAGCGCTGCCTGCAACGCTGGCCCCTGTTAGGCTGGCCAAAGCAGCGGCAAAAACATACCCAAACACATACCCAGACACACGGCGCGCCATTGACCCAACCCTTTAAACTTCTGCCACGCGGATTCTTGCGCTGTGCAGAATCACCCAAGGCCACTTTGTTGCCACAACCCCAAAGTGCATAAGCGGGCAGAAAAATCGAGTCAAACTTGTAAGAAGTTAGGAATTGTTGCCCATCCGCAATGCCACATCCAACATGCGGTTGGAAAAGCCCCATTCGTTATCGTACCAGCCAAAGACGCGCAAAAGCGGGCCTTGGGGGGTGGACAGAAGATGTGTTTCGGGCAGGGCCATGATGATGCTTTCGCGCCGTGCGCGCAAATCGGTGGAGACCAGCGCGCGGTCTGTCCAGCCGATCACACCGCCCGCCTGCGTCAGCGCGGCGTTGACGGATTGCACCGTGGCGGGGCGCATCAGCAGCACGGCCAAATCCACCGCCGAAACGCTGGCCGTGGGCACGCGCACGGCCGAGCCGATGATGCGCCCTGCCATTTGCGGCAGCACCAAATCCAACAGCCGCTGCGCCGAGGTGGTGGTGGGCACCATCGACAGGGCGGCGGCGCGCGAGCGGGCGAAATCGGCGGCAGGGGCATCGACCGTGGGCTGACTGCCTGTGTAGCAGTGGATTGTGGTCATTGTGCCTGCCGCAATGCCAAAGCTATCGTCCAAAAGCCGCGCCAAAGGGGCCAGTGCATTTGTGGTGCAAGAGGCATTGGAGACGATGGTTTGATCTGTCAATGCAGCATCATTCGCGCCCAAAACAACCGTAAAATCAGCAGTGTCCGACGGGCCAGAGATCAGCACGCGCTTTGCCCCTGCCGTTAGCCCTCGCGCGGCCACATCACGCGCGCCCGCACGGCCCGTGCATTCCATCACAACGTCAACACCCGTCAGATCAAGGTGCGAGATGTCGGATGTCTGATGCAGCGGGATAGCGCGCCCATCGATCACCAAGGCGCGCGGGCTATCGCCCAGCGATACCGTACCGCGCCACGGGCCAAAGACGCTGTCATATTCAAACAGATAGGCGCACATGTGTGCGCCCGCGATATCGTTGATGCCAACAATTTCAAGGCCTGCAAACAGCCTGCCGCCCTGCGCAAGATCGCCCGCATAGGCCCGCAGAACCGAGCGCCCAATCCGCCCAAACCCGTTGATGAACACACGCATAATCGCCCCCGCATTGGTTGACGCTGTGGCGCATAACAACCACGCCAGCCCCGCCCCTGCAAGGGCAAGGGCGGGGCTGGACTTATCAAGGGTGGTTTGGTGGCGGCGATGGCAGGGGGGCTTTGCCCCCCGCTTCGCTCCCCCCAAGGTATTTGCAGAGTTAGGAAGCAGGCAGACGCGGGTTTACGCCAGCGCGCCCGCTTTGGCGTGCAGATGCTCGACCAAGCCTTGGTCAAGATTCAGCCGTGCGGCCAGCATGGCCAGATAGCCCTTTTCAGCGGGCGCTTCGGGATCGACCACCAGCAGCGAGGCTGCGTAGATTTCGGCGGCCTCTTCTTCGGTGTGGGCGAGGGCTGCGATGCGGTTCACGTCAAAGGGCGCGTCGATTTCGGCGGCAATCAGCGCCTGCGCCTCATCGCCAAGGCCAAGGTTCGGCAGTTGGCCCATGATGCGCGCGCGCTCGGCCGTGGTGACGCGGCCATCGGCCTTGGTTGCGGCAACCATGGCTTGCACAAGGCGCAGGGCCAGATCTTCTTGCGCCTCGGCCGAGGCGGGCAGGAAATTGGGGCTGGGCGGGGGAAGGGCGGCTTGGGGGGCCGTATCGGCGCTGGCGGATTTGCCCGCCTTCCAATCGCTATAGGCGCGGAAGGCCAGCGCGCCAACCAGTGCCGCCCCGCCCACCTGCACGCCAGTGCCCACCAGTTTGCGCGCATTGCCCGACAGCAATACGCCCAGCAAACCACCTGCAATCGCGCCCTTGGTCAGGGTGGATTGATTGTTCCAAGCGCCCTTGGCTTGGGACGCGATACCGCCCAGCCCGCCAGACAGCCCGCCAGCGCCGCCGCTGCTGCCGCCTTTCGTCATGTCTTGGACACCTGCCAGCAGGGAATCGATCAAAGATTTGGCCATTGGGAACGCCTTTCGCGGTTGGGTTTACGCGCAGATAGGGTCGCGCGCCGTCGCTTTCAAGCGGGGGGCGGCGCGCGGTGTAGTGGGGGAAAGTTAATTGCGCTTTGGCACGTTGGCAAAAGCTGCGCGCAACCGCCGCGCCATGGTCAACAGATGTAAGGGACATGCGATGAATAAGGCAATTACCCAAGGGCTTGTGCTGATGCCGCCAGCGTTTTCGGCAGGGCTGAACCTGTGGTCGCGCGAAGATGGGCGCGCGGGGCAAGGCAGCTATTTGGGGCAGGCCAATGCCGCCTTTGTGCCCAATGACCAAGATTTTGCGGGCTGCCTTGAATTGCAAAAAACCTCATCGGTGCAAAAACTGCGCTGTTTTCAGCAAATTCCGTTTCAGCCGGGCCTTTACCTGCGCGTGACGGCGCGGGTGAAGGCGATCAGCGGCGCGCTGCCATCGGTGCGCATTGCGGGCTTTGCGGCCAATAGCGGCGGGGTCAATGTGGCGGGCGCTGTGCAAGTGGGGCCATCTGTGGCGCTGACGACCTATGGCGAGGTGCGCACCATCACCGCGATCATCGGGTCGGGCAACCGCCAAGGGGTGGATATGGTGTGGGGCATTTCCCCCGCCTATGGCCATTTGGGGCTGGATTTAACGGGCGCATCGGGCGGGGTGGTGCGCATTGATGACATCACCATCGAAGATGTCACCGCCGTATTTCATGCCGATATGTTCGACTGGGTCGATGTGCGCGATTATGGCGCGGTTGGCGACGGGGTGACCGATGACGTGGCCGCATTTGAGGCGGCCGATACGGCGGCGGCGGGCAAAACGGTTGTCGTCTCGCCCGGCACATATTTTCTGGGCAGTCATATGACCTTTGACAACCCTGTCAGCTTTCAAGGCACAGTGATTATGCCTGAAAATCAGCGCCTTGCCTGCACGCGCGACTATAATCTGGAAACCTATGCGGCCGCTTTTGGCGGCGAGCAAGAGGGCTTTCGCCGCGCGCTGCAAGCGCTGTTTTTCTTTACCGACCATGTCGAGTTGGATTTGAAAGGCCGCCGCGTGGAATTGACCGCGCCCATCGACATTGCCGCGCTGACAGGGCTGACCATATTCGAGCAGCGCCGCGTGATCAGCAATGGGCAGATCATTGCGGTTGCAGGGCCTGCGTGGAACACAGTCACAGTGACATCGGTTGCAACCTTTAACGCCGCCCAGCCGCTGCAACTGTCGGGCGTGGCCAATATTGCCGCCGTGCCCGTGGGCGCGCGGATTTCTGGCACAGGCGTGGGGCGCGAGGTATATGTCACCTCGAAAAACATCGCCGCTGGCACAATCGAGCTGTCGCGCCCCCTGTTTCAAACGGGCACGCGCACGCTGACCTTTTCGCGGTTCCAAT
>JAIXVS010000116.1 GCA_027482795.1 Rhodobacter sp. | reverse complement strand
GTTCCATGCCAAGACGCTCTTTCTTGGTCAGGCCTTCGCCCCCTGCCCCAAGCACCTCGTCAATCATTTTCAGGCGCTGGATGCTGGCCGAAACTGTTTTCCAGTTGGTCAGCGTGCCGCCCAGCCAGCGGTGGTTCATGTAGAACTGCGCGCAACGCTCGGCTGCTTCGGCAATGGGCTTTTGCGCCTGACGCTTGGTGCCGACGAACAAAATGCGCCCGCCCTTGGCAACAGTGTCGCGCACCACTTTCAATGCTTGGTCCAGCATTGGCACGGTTTGCGTCAGGTCAAGAATATGGATGCCGTTGCGGTCGCCATAGATATAGGGCCCCATTTTGGGGTTCCAGCGTGCCGTCTGGTGGCCATAGTGTACGCCTGCTTCAAGCAATTGGCGCATGGTAAACTCTGGAAGAGCCATGTCGTTTTCCTTTCCGGTTTCAATCCTCAGCGGGGCGCTTAGGCAGATGCCCAACCGGCGGAAGCTGCGGGATGTCTCCCCGCCTCTCCCAAGCCCCGCTTGTGAAGTGCCGCGCGTATAGGCGAGTCTCGCCCCCCGCGCAAGGCGCAATTTGTTGGAATTTCGTCGAATTTCGCCCTAAAACGAATAGCTGACACCGATATTCAGCGCGTTTGTGATGATATTGGTGTCCAACGTGCCTGCGCCATCCAGCTTGACCGCGTGCTGCGAATAGCTGCCTTTGTATTCGGCAAAGGCCTTCCAGCGGTCATTGATTGGGATGGATGCCCCTGCCACCCATTGCACGGCAACCCCCGTCAGCTGATAGCCAAAGGTGTGCTGCCCGCCGTTTGGGGTGATATCGACATGCGGCACAGCTATGCCAATGCCTGCGCCCAGATAGGGCGTGATTTTGCCCTTGCTTTTATAGCGTTGAAAGGCGTTTAGCGTGACCAAATTCAGCCCGTCGGTGAACTCCATCCGCTCAAACCCGTAGCTTGACGGAGTGTCGGCGTAGACCTTGGCATGGTTCACCTCGACCCCCCAACCAAAACCGCTGGGCTGCCACATAATCGCGCGCACACCGTAATAGGGCGGCATAGAAAACGATTTGCCCTTCCAGCCCACGGTAAAGGTGCCAAAATCGCTGGTGCTTACAACGCTATGGGGCGCTGTTTGATAGCCGCCGTAGAACGACAGTTCTGTTTCGGCCAAAGCAGGGGCCGCGGCAACGGTCACGGCAACAGCGATGCTGCGGGCAAGATTTTGAAATGAAATGACAGTCATGGGATGCACCTTTTGCGTTTGCCGCAGTGTAGACCCAAATCCACCCCCTGCGCAATCGCGCCGCCTGATATACATTGCCATGCGCCGATGTATCGCAGGTTTAATTCCGCCCTTAACGGCTTGCACTGGCGCGCGCGGGCTGGCAAAACGTGCCCATGACACCCGATATCCTTTGCATTGGCGCGGTTTTGTGGGACATCATTGGCCGCACCCCTGCCCCAATGCAGGCAGGCCAAGATGTGCCGGGCCGTATCACACGCCTGCCTGGCGGCGTGGCCCTGAACATTGCAATGACACTGGCGCGCATGGGTCTGCGCCCTGCCGCCCTCTGCTCCATTGGCCGCGATGGCGCGGGGAATGAGTTGATCGCAGCGTGCGAAGCGTTGGGGCTGGATATGACCCTTGCCCATCGCAGCGCCGACCCGACGGATGTTTATATGGCGATTGAGGGGGCGGGCGGCCTGATTGCCGCTATTGCCGATGCCCATTCGCTGGAACGTGCAGGCGGCGCAATTCTGGCCCCGCTGCTGGATGGCCGCCTTGGCAGTGCGGGCCGCCCTTATCAGGGGATGATCGCCCTTGATGGCAATTTGACCACGGATTTGCTGGCCGAAATTGCTGCCTCGCCCGCCTTTGCCGCCGCCGATCTGCGCCTTGCCCCCGCCAGCCCCGGCAAGGCCGAACGCCTCGCCCCCCTGCTGCCCCATCCGCGCGCCACGCTGTATGTTAACCTGATTGAGGCGAATGTTTTGGCGGGACGCACGCATGATACCGCCCAAGCCGCCGCGCAAGATTTGATTCTGCGCGGCGCGCAGCGGGTTTTGGTGACTGATGGCGCAAAACCTTGCGCTTTGGCTGGCAAGGGCATGGCCACACTGACCGCGCAGCCGCCCAGTATCACCCCGCGCCGCATTACGGGGGCGGGTGACACGTTTATGGCCGCGCATATCGCCGCCGAACGGCGCGGACAGTCGGGCGAAATTGCGCTGCAAGCCGCCCTTGCCGCCGCCGCCACCTATGTATCAGGAATAGACCCATGAGCGCACTTCCCCTGCGATTTTCCCCCGAAGTGGCCGCCGCCCGCGACAATGGGCGTGCCATTGTGGCGCTGGAATCCACCATCATCAGCCACGGCATGCCCTATCCGCAAAACATTCAGGCGGCCCGTGCGGTAGAAGACGCCGTGCGTGCAGGCGGGGCTGTGCCCGCCACAATTGCGGTGATGGGCGGTGAGATTTTAATCGGGCTGACCGATGCGCAGCTTGCCAGCTTTGGCCAAGCGCAGGGCGTGATGAAACTGTCGCGCGCCGATTTGCCCGCCTGTGTGGCACTGGGCAAAACGGGGGCAACAACTGTGGCCGCCACAATGATCTGCGCCCATTTGGCAGGGATTTCCACCTTTGCAACGGGCGGCATTGGCGGGGTGCATCGGGGGGCAGAGCATAGCTTTGACATTTCCGCCGATCTGCTAGAGCTGGCGCAAACCCCCGTCACCGTGGTCTGCGCAGGGGCCAAGGCGATTTTGGACATTCCCAAAACCCTAGAGGTTTTGGAAACCCACGGCGTTCCTGTGATTACCTTTGGCGCAGATGATTTTCCTGCCTTTTGGTCGCGCAGCATCGGCATCAAATCCCCCTTGCGGATGGACAGCGCCGCGCAAATTGCCGAAAGCCATCTGATGCGCGCAAGGTTGGGCATGAAGGGCGGGCAGTTGGTGGCAAATCCCATTCCCGCAGGCGACGAAATTGCTTACGGCGAAATCGGCCCCATCATCGAAGCCGCGCTAAAAGATGCAAGCGCGGCAGGTATCGCCGCCAAAGAGGTAACGCCCTATCTGCTGGACCGCATCTTTGCGCTGACGCAGGGGCGCTCGCTGCACTCTAACATCGCTTTGGTCTTGAACAACGCGCGGCTTGCGGCGCAAATAGCGCAAGCGATGCAAGAAAAGGCCACATAACCATGACCGAACCCGCCGCACCCAAACGATCCATCCTTGGCGCAGTGCGCGGCTCGTTCTTTACGGGACTGGTGGTGGTCTTGCCCGTGGGCCTGACGATTTATGTTGTCTGGGCGGTTATTGGCTGGATTGACGGCTGGATTTTGCCCCTAATCCCCGCCGCCTATCAGCCCGAAGAATTGGTCAACCGCCTGTTCGGGCCAGATGCGCAATTTCCCGTGCGCGGGGTTGGGGTTTTGGTGTTTTTGGTTGTCACCGCCGCTGTGGGCTGGGTGGCGCGTGGGCTGATTGGGCGCAGCATCATTCGCCGCGCCGAAGATTTGGTTGACCGTCTGCCGATCGTCCGATCTGTCTATTCGGGCGTCAAACAGGTGACGGAAACCTTTTTCACTAAAGCAGAAAAGAACTTTGACCGCACCTGCCTTGTGCGCTTTCCCCATCAGGGCGCTTGGGCGGTGGGCCTTGTCGCCAGCGCGCCGCAGGGCGAAATCGCCGCAAAACTGCCCGCCGATGACCAAATGGTTGCGGTGTTTGTGGCCCTGACCCCTATGACATCGGGAATGCTGATTTACGTGCCCGCGCGCGATGTGATCTTGCTGGATATGAAGGCGGATGAGGCGATTAAGCTGGTTGTATCGGCAGGGCTTGTCTATCCTGCAAGCAAACCCACCCTATAACGCCGTCCAACCCCCATCCACAGAAATTGTAGTGCCTGTAATTTGCGCCGCATGATCGCTGCACAAAAACACCGCCGTGCCGCCAATTTGGCCCGTGGTGGCAAATTCGCGGCTGGGTTGGCGGGCTAGCATCACCTTGGCAATCACCTCATCGCGGCCCATGTTATGCACGGCCATCTGTTCGGGGATCTGCGCCTCGACCAAGGGGGTTAGCACATAGCCTGGGCAAATGGCATTGCAGGTAATGCCCTGCCCCGCCGTTTCCAGCGCCGTGGTTTTGGACAGGCCCACCACCCCATGTTTGGCCGCGATATAGGCCGATTTATAGGGCGAAGCGGTCAGCCCATGGGCCGACGCAATGTTAATCACCCGCCCCCAACCCGCCGCGCGCATCATCGGCAGGGCGGCGGCTGTGGTGTGAAAGGCCGATGACAGATTGATCGCGATGATCTGATCCCATTTATCGGTGGGAAATTCATCAATCGGGGCAACAAATTGAATACCTGCATTGTTGACCAAAATATCGCAGCGCCCCGCATCCGCAATCAGCGCGCGGCAATCGGCCCCTTTGGACATATCGGCCGCAATGTAGCGCGCCTTTACCCCAAACCGCGTGGCAATATCAGCCGCCAGCGCATGATCGGCATCGCTGTTGGTAAAGCTGTTGAGCACAACATCCGCGCCCGCGCGCGCCATCTCTTCGGCAATGCCCAGCCCAATGCCCGACGTGCTGCCCGTAATCACCGCCAATTTGCCCTGCAACATCCGTGCCCCCCTGTTTTCACAACCAGCATAGCGCGCAATTGCTGCGGCTGCAAAGTAAGCTGCCATAGGCGCGAAACAAAAAAAACGCCCGCTGGCCAAAGGCAAAGCGGGCGCAAGTCATTGAGGCAGGTTTCATACAGGCAAGAAACCTATCGAGCAGTAACGCCTTTATACCCCTAACCTTCGGCTTGGCCAAGTTAAAAGTTTGAATTTTCCCCACCAACCGCTTAGGCTGCCACAAAAGGCCATAAAAAATTGAACAAAATACGAGGGGTTTATCCATGAAACTGATACAAATTCCATACAAGTTACGGCAAATCGGGGTCATTTTTGCCCTGTCGCTTGCGGGAATCGCCGCCCATGCGCAAGATAATCTTGCGCCAGCGCATGGAATCGCCATGTATGGCGCGCCTGCTTTGCCCCCAGATTTTGTGTCCCTGCCCCAAGTGAACCCAGATGCGCCCAAGGGCGGGCGAATCATTTTTGGCGAATCGGGCGGGTTTGATTCGCTTAATCCCTTTATTGTCAAAGGCTCGGCCCCTGCGGGCGTATCGCTGCTGACGGTAGAAACCCTGATGGGCCGCAGCTATGACGAACCCTTCACCCTGTATGGCACGCTGGCCGAAGGGATCGAGACGGACGAAGCGCGCAGCTATGTCGCCTTTACCCTGCGCGAGGGGGCCACGTTCTCGGACGGCAGTCCAGTTACCCCCGAAGATGTTCTGTGGTCGTTTGAAAAGCTGGGCGTCGAAGGCAACCCGCGCTATGCCACCGCGTGGAAGAAAATCGCCACATCGGAAAAGGTAGGCGATCGGGGGGTAAAGTTTACCTTTACCGAGGCTGACCGCGAAATGCCCCTGCTGCTGGGCCTGCGTCCCATTTTGAAAAAGGCGCAGTGGGAAGGCAAAGATTTCACCGCCAGCACGCTGGAAGCGCCCATTGGGTCAGGCCCTTATGTTGTAGATGCTTTCGAGCCAGGCAAATTCATATCTTTCAAGAAAAATCCAAATTGGTGGGGCAAAGATGTGCCCTTCTATCGCGGCCAGCACAATTTTGATGAAATCCGCTATGAATATTTCGGCGATGGCGGCGTGGTGTTCGAAGCGTTTAAGGCTGGTGAAATTTCCACCTACCGCGAAACCAACCCTGCCAAATGGGCGGCCAATTATGACTTCCCTGCCGTGCAATCGGGCGATGTCGTAAAATCTGAAATTCCCCATTCCCGCCCATCGGGGATTGAAGGCTTTGTGATGAACACCCGCCGCCCCATTTTTGCCGATTGGCGCGTGCGCGAGGCGATGATTCAGGCGTTCAACTTTGAACTGGTCAACCAAACCCTAAACGGCGGGGCCTATCCGCGCATTCAATCGTATTTCTCAAACTCGGAACTTGCCTCTGATATGGCGGCCCCTGCCCCCGAACCTGTGGCCGCATTGCTGAAACCCTATATCGATGATCTGCTGTCTGGCACGGTGCGCGGCTATGTTTTGCCCAAAACCGATGGCAGCGAGGGGAACCGCGAAGGGCTGCGTGCGGCGACCGCCCTGCTGGAAGAGGCGGGATGGACGGTTCAAGACGGCGTTCTAAAGGATGCAAACGGCGCGCCGTTCACCTTTGAAATTCTGCTGACCAATGGGCAGGACGACATCATCGCCGCCGCCAATATCTATATCGAGGCGCTGAAACGTCTGGGGATTGAGGCCAAGCTAACAACGGTCGATAGCGCCCAATACAAAGAACGCAGCACTGCCTATGACTTTGATATGACACATTATGTGCGCAGCCTGTCACTGTCGCCTGGCAATGAACAAACGCTGTATTGGGGGTCTGCGGGCGTGACGGAGCCTGGCACGCGCAACTGGATGGGCATGAATGTGCCCGCAGCCGAAGCGATGATCAAAACCATGGTACAGGCCAAAACGCGCGAAGAATTTGTGGTGGCCACGCAGGCACTTGACCGTATCTTGACCGCAGGGCGCTATGTGATCCCGCTGTGGTATTCCGATAAATCGCGGCTGGCCCATGTGAAGGCGCTGAAATTCCCTGCCAAAACCCCGCTTTACGGCGATTGGCTGGGCTTTCAACCCGAAGTGTGGTGGTATCAGGAATAACGATTAGTCGCGCGCAGCTTTACTGCGCGCCACTTTTTGCAGGCGCGGGGCTGTCATCGTCCACAGCCTCGC
>JAIXVS010000313.1 GCA_027482795.1 Rhodobacter sp. | reverse complement strand
GCGTTTTGATCGGGCCTGCCGAAATCGCGTTCACGCGGATACCGTCTTTGCCCAAATCTTCGGCCAGATATTTGACAGATGCTTCCAGCCCCGCCTTGGCCACACCCATCACATTATAGTGAGGCATGACCTTTTCCGCGCCGTAATAGGTCAGCGTCAACATGCTGCCGCCATTGGGCATCATCGCGCTGGCGCGCTGGGCCACGGCGGTAAAGGAATAGACGGAAATATCCATCGTCATCAGAAAATTGGCGCGGCTGGTGTCGACATAGCGGCCGCGCAGCTCGTTCTTGTCGGAAAAGCCAATCGCATGAACCAGAAAATCAATCGTGCCCCATTTGGCCTGAAGGGCTGCAAACAGCGCGTCCATCGACGCCTCGTCGGATACATCGCATTCGATAAAGGTGTTCATCCCAATCGATTCGGCCAGCGGTTCGACCCGCTTTTTCAGCGCCTCGCCCTGATAAGAAAAGGCAATCTCGGCCCCTTGCGCCGCAATCGCCTGCGCAATGCCCCAAGCAATGGATTTGTCGTTGGCCAGCCCCATGATCAGGCCGCGTTTGCCTGCCATCAACCCATTCGCCATCTCGTATTCTCCCGAAATTGTCCTATAACGCTTTACTAGGGCATAGGCCCCGTAATCTCAAGTCAGGAGCGCAGTTTGGCCAATTCAGACGATAGGACAGGAATTTTCGCAGGCGATGACCCGTTTGAAATAGCGCGCCGCTGGTTGGCCGAGGCCGAAGCATCAGAGCCGAACGATCCCAATGCAATTTCACTGTCAACGGTGGATGCAAGCGGGATGCCAAATGCGCGCATGGTGCTGCTGAAAGATATCGAACCCGCCGCATTTGTCTTCTATACCAATTACGGGTCTGCCAAGGCGCGCGAAATTGAAGGCGCGGGCAAAGCGGCCTTTGTGCTGCATTGGAAGTCGCTGCGCCGCCAAATTCGGGTGCGCGGGCAGGTTTCGCGCGAAGAAGGGGCGGCTGCTGATTCGTATTACGCATCACGCAGTTTACAATCGCGGCTGGGGGCATGGGCGAGCAAACAGTCATCTAAGTTGTCTTCGCGCACCGCACTGATGGCCGAGGTTGCAAAGCAAACCGCCCTACATGGCACTGCCCCAAAAAGGCCACCCTACTGGGGGGGGTACCGCATTACTCCGCTAGAGATTGAATTTTGGGCCGACGGGGCTTATCGTCTTCATGATCGCTTCCAATGGACTCGCGCAATGGTTGAAAATCCATGGGAAATCAATCGTCTGTCGCCGTAAATAAAGCTTGCGCTGGACCAAATTTTTGGGATGCTGGCGCGGTAACCATGTTTTGATTTGAACGGTTCGATTTAGTTTTGACTTTTCACGACCTTAGCTACGGAAGTTTGCCTTCAATGAGCGATAGCGAATACGATTCTGAAATTCAGACGGGACGTGTAAAGTGGTTCGATCCTGTAAAGGGTTTCGGCTTTATCGTTGCGGATGAAGGCGGGCCTGATGTGCTGCTTCATGCCAATGTTCTGCGCAACTATGGCCAAAGTTCGGTGGCCGATGGCACACCGATTTCCTTTCGCGTTCAGGCCACGCAGCGTGGGTTGCAGGCGGTCGAGGTGGTTAAGATCGAAGCCGCGATTGGGATGCCCATCACCCTGTCCGAAGAGGAAAACCACCTGACCACCGAGCAGCTGCTAGAGCTGCCCATTGCGCCCGCGCGGGTCAAATGGTTTGATAAGGTTAAAGGGTTTGGCTTTGCCAATGTCTATGGGTCGGCGGAAGATGTGTTTGTGCATATCGAAGTGCTGAACCATTCAGGCTTTGCCGATTTGCAGGCGGGGGAAGCAATATGTTTGCGTGTAACCGATGGCAAGCGCGGCAAAATGGCCGTGCAAGTTCTGGCTTGGGACGCGGCGCTGGCGCACTGATTTTCGCGGCCTTTGGGTTGTTTGCGCCGTTTATGGCACAGGCCGCTTGTGCGCCTGACCGTATTGCGGTGCAAACCCCAAACGCGCGGCAGGAATTTTCTGTAGAAGTCGCCGATACCGAAGCCGAGCGTGCGCAAGGCCTGATGAACCGCCCCCACATGGCCAGTGCAGCAGGAATGTTGTTTGTCTATGACCGTGCGCAGCGCGCGCAGTTTTGGATGGCAAACACACTGATCCCGCTGGATATGATTTTTGCCGCCGACGATGGCACGATTTTGAAGGTGCACTCCAATGCCGTGCCGCTGGATCGCAGCGTCATCGATGGCGGCGATGGCGTGCGCTATGTGCTGGAAATCAACGGCGGGCTTGCGGCGCGGCTGGGCATTGCCGCAGGCGGCGCGCTGCATCACCCCGCTATTGCAGGTTCTGATTGCGCGGCACCTTAGCTGCACCAGCCATGGACAAAAATTTTTGCGATTTTGCGCAGAATCTTTGCACCTATCCCTTTTCAAAGCCGCGCTTTGGGCGTAATCACCCCCTCGCAAGGAACGTCGGGGCGTAGCGCAGTCTGGTAGCGCGACGGTTTTGGGTACCGTAGGTCGCGAGTTCGAATCCCGCCGCCCCGACCACCTTGCACATCACCCTCAAATCGCTGCGTTTGATTTGCCAAGCAGTTAAACTGCTATTGGGCGTAGAAATATAGTTAAAACTGTCTGTTATTTTCCGAAAACCCATCTTGGGCGCAGTTTTTTTTCCTTTATATTCAATTCACTACCAATTCCCAAAATAGTTAATGCGCCTTCACTACCTCTTTAGGGTAGCTTTGCTCCACTCCATTGGGACGTGTAAATTAACGCTGTGGGGTTTTTACGTTTGGGTGGTTCTATGCGGGTGAAACACAGCATTTTTGCTGCGATGACGTTTGCCGTTTTGTTGGCTTGTGGCGCGCCCGCAATGGCGCAATCGTCCAATGAAAAGCAAAGAGCAGGCGGCATTGCCTTTAGCGGTGCTGATTTTGGACTTGGGCCAGATCAGGGCCCCGCAAATCAAGGCCCCGTGGCGCAGATGCGCGCGGCCAAAGGCACCACATCGCCCGCCACCCATTCACCTGCCCCACGCCCTGCAAAGGCGGCGCGCGCGGTCGCTTTTACCGCGGCCACTGGATCGGCGTGGATGCACCGCGATGTTCCTGCCGCATGGGCGCGGGGGTTTCGCGGGCGGGGCGCAAGCATCACCTTAGTTGATAGTTTTGGCACCACGTACCGGCTGCGCGGCAATATGTCGGGGCGCAGCGAAACTTTGGCACATGGCGGCTGGACGCGCAAACAAGCCTCGATGGTCGCGCTGGACGCGCGCATGTATGCGCATGATTTTTCGCGCAGTTCCAGCCGTGTAAAGCTGCAAAGCGGGTTCAACGTGATGAACTTAAGTTATGGCATATTTTACCGCGCAAACATGGGCGATGTGAACTGGAACGCCCAAGAGGAATCGCTGATCGGCTATGCCAATTCGGGTGCGGCCGTGGTGGTCAAAGCGGCAGGCAATGACGGTGTTGCCTTAACTTCTGCCAATGACGCAGGGCGTATGGATATGTTAAGCCGCGATTTGATTGGCGCACAGTCGGTTATTTTTGTGGGGGCCTTGGCATCAAATGGCACCACGTCGCAGCGCGCATCGCTGGCCAGTTATTCGAACTTTGCGGGCACCAATAGCACTGTGCAGGATCAATTTTTGGTGGTGGGGGTCAAAAGCGGCGCAATCGGCCTGATGGGCACATCTTTTGCTGCGCCGATTGTGTCGGGCTATGCGGCCATTTTGAAAAGTAAATTCACGGGTGCCACCCATACCCAAATTGTGAACCAACTGCTTGATACCGCGCGGCGCGATACGATTGCGGGCTATAATCCCGCCGTGCATGGGCAGGGCGAGGCCAGCCTTTCGCGTGCCTTGGCCCCTGCAAAGCTGCGCTAGCCAGCCTAACAGCGCCGCCCCTATGTTGGCGAGAGGGGGCAAAGATCACGCGCCGCTCACAACTATGTGGTTTTGAGGTCTGCGCGTCTTGCGGTACCTGCATGGGAAAGGAGCGCCCATGCTGCAAATCTTTCTTTCTTATCTGGCGGGTATCGCCACGCTGCTGAACCCCTGCGTGCTGCCCTTGTTGCCCATTGTGGCGGCCTCGGCGCTGCAAGACACGCGCGGCGGGCCGATCTATCTGGCGGCAGGGCTTGCCATGGCCAGCACGGCCACGGGGTTTGTGCTGACGGTGTTTGGTGCGGCGATTGGGCTGGATCAGGGCGTGCTTACCCAAATTGGCGCGGTGTTGCTGATTGGCTTTGGAGGCGTGATGCTGCTGCCTGCGCGCCTGTCGCCCTTTGCGGCGCTGGCAGGGGTGGCGGGGCGCGCGCAGCAGGTATCGATGGGCTTATCAGGCAGCCCACCCGCGCTGTTTGGTGCGGGCGCGGCGCTGGGGCTTGCTTGGTCGCCCTGCATTGGCCCCACCATGGGGGCGGCGATTGCGCTGGCCTCTACGGGGCAAAATCTGGGGATGTCCTTTGCCATTATGGCCGCCTATGGCGCGGGCATCGCCACGCTGATGATTGCGCTGGCCTATGGCGGGCGGGCGGCACTCGCGCGGCGCAAAGGGCGGATGCAGGCGCTGGCCCCAATGGCGCTGCGCATTTTTGCCATAACGTCCATCGGCCTTGGCGTGATCCTGCTGACCCATGCGCATTTGGCGCTAGAGGCGTGGGCCGTGGGCATTTTGCCCGATTGGCTGCTGGCACTGTCGACATCGATTTGACCCATTGTTCTCACCCCTCCTGAAAGGACATCCCATGACCCTATCCCTGACCCTATCCCTGACCCGCCGCACAGCCTTTGCCCTTGGCTTGGCTATGGCCACTTTGCCGCTGCTGTCGCCCATGGCCGCCCATGCCGCCGCACCCACCCAAATGACCCCCGCGCAGGTGCAAGATTTGCAAGCGGCAGGACAGCCGCTGCTGGTGGTGTTTCGCGCCGATTGGTGCAGCACCTGCGCTGCCCAAGAACGCGCGATCACTGCGATTCTGTCCGATGATCCAACCTTGGGCGAGGCGGTGACGATTGCCCTGATCGATTGGGACGAATACGGCAATGACCCATTTACCACAGGGCTAAACATTCCGCGCCGCTCGACCCTTGTGCGGTTCAATGGCACCGTGGAAATTGGCCGCCTTGTCGCGCAAACCTCACGCGCGCAGATCGAGGCGCTGCTGCGCAGCTAAGGCCGCGCTGGCGGCGGGGCGATTGCAACTTGCCCCCGCGCGCCCTACATTCGCACCATGATCACCTTGCATCACAGCTTTGCCGCCGATGTGCCCCTTGGGGTGCTGGAACAAACACCCGACCCTGCGCCAGCCCCCGCGCTGGTGGTGCTGAACGCTGCGCTGGCGGGCCAGCTTGGCCTGCCGCTGGACGTTTTGCGCCAGCATGGCGCTGCGTGGTTTTCGGGGGCCAGTTGGCCCGCCAGCGCCACGCCGCGCGCGATGGCCTATGCGGGGCACCAGTTTGGCGGGTTCTCGCCCGTGCTAGGGGATGGGCGCGCGCATTTGCTGGGCGAGGTTATCAGCCCCCATGGCGCGCGGTTTGATCTGCATCTGAAAGGGTCGGGCCGCACTGCCTTTTCGCGCGGCGGTGATGGGCGCGCGCATTTGTCCCCGATGCTGCGCGAATATCTGGTATCGGAATCGATGGCGGCGCTGGGTATTCCCACCACCCGCGCGCTGGCGGTGGCCACCACAGGGCGCGATGTTTTGCGAGACGGCGGGCTAAAACGCGGCGCAGTTCTGGCGCGCATTGCCGCCAGCCATATCCGCGTGGGCACGTTTGAATATTTTGCAAGTCGCGGGGATATGGGCAGTTTGCGCGCGTTGATGGATCACACCTTAGCGCGCCATTACCCCAATGCCGAACAGTCCGCCTTTGGCCTGCTGGACGCGGTCATCGCGGCACAGTCGCGGCTGATTGCGGCATGGATGGGGGTTGGATTTGTCCACGGGGTGATGAACACCGACAATATGGCCCTGTCGGGGGGAAACGATTGATTACGGCCCCTGCGCGTTTATGGACGCCTATGACGAAAACGCAGTGTTTTCATCCATCGACCATTCGGGGCGTTATTCTTACGCGATGCAGCCGCGCATTTTGGCGTGGAATATCTCGCGCTTGGCCCAAGCTTTGCTGCCCCTGATGGAGGGGGAGGAGGCGCAGGTGATCGATGCCGCGAATGCGCGGCTGGACGGCATTGCGGGGATATATCGCAGCCAGTGGCGCGCCGCATTCGCCCGCAAATTGGGGATTGATGCGCCCACCCCCGCCGATGATGCGGTTATCGCAGGCTTTTTGACGCTGATCCAAGGGGCTGATTTTACGCAATCTTTCCGCGCGCTTCAGGCGGCAAAAACCGATGCCGCGCGCCTTTCCGCCCTGATCCCGTTGGACGGGCGTACAAGGTTAGACGGTTGGCTGGCACAGTGGCGCGCGCGCATTGGGCCCGCGGCGGCATGGGGCGATTTGAATGCTGTCAACCCCGCCGCCATTCCGCGCAACCACATGGTGCAGGCGGCGCTGGACGCAGCCGAAGGCGGCGATATGGCCCCGTTCCACGCCCTGCTGGAACAGCTGCAAAACCCCTTTGCCCCCGAGGCGGGGCGCGAGGCATTTTGCCTGCCCGCCCCCACAGGCTATGGCCGCTACACGACCTATTGCGGCACATAGGCGCGCGCGGACGCCCACCCAATTCCCAGCACCGCCCGCCCTGCTGATATAGGTCAGCATGTCGGCATTTGTACGCGCCTAAAGTGCCCGTATTGGCGGCCCTTGGCGGGCTGCCGCGTGACGCAATGTAAAGGAGCATTCGATGCAACGGATTTTTATTGTGGTGCTGCCGCTGGTCTTGGGCCTGTCGGCCTGCGAAACCAATCTGCAACGCGGGGCGGTGGGTGCTGCTGGTGGCGCGGTGGTGGCGGGCGCTGTTGGCGTTGATCCGCTGACAGGGGCGCTTATTGGCGGTGCTGCGGGATATTTGTGTAAGGATTTGAATGTGATGGGCTGCCGCAAATAGGGCAGGTTGCCCCCACCACTTGACCCCGCACCCCGCCCGCCCCAAACTGCGCGCATGAATGATACAGACATCAACACGCGCCTTGCAGGGGCGCTGCGTGCCGCGCGGCAGGCGCGGGGCCTGTCGCTGGACGCCGTGGCGAAGTTATCGGGCGTCAGCCGTTCGATGGTCAGCCAGATAGAACGGGGCGAATCCTCGCCCACAGTGGCGACACTGTGGAACCTGACAACGGCATTGCAGGTGGATTTTGCGGGGCTGCTGGACAGCGGCGCGCGCGCGGGCATTGAGATTGTCCGCGAAAGCGCCGCCCCCGTGATTGCCGCGCGCGGGCAGGGGGTGCGCATTCGCATTCTATCGCCGCCCGACCAAGTGGGCGCACATGAGGTCTATGATCTGCAGTTTGATGCGGGCGGGGTTTTGGACAGCAGCCCCCATGCCAAAGGCTGCCGCGAGCATCTGACCGTGATCGAGGGCAGCCTAAACCTAACCGCTGGCCCCGATGCACAAACCCTAGCGGCTGGCGATACCGCCCGCTACAGCGCCGATCAGCCCCATGCGATTGCCGCCGCAGACGGCCCCGCGCGGGCGCTGTTGATTGTGCTGGGCAGTTAAGGATATCCGCTTTGACGGAATAATTCCGCTATATTGACATTTTGCGCGCGCCGTGCCATCCTGCCCAAAATGCAGAAGGATGCCATGATGAACCCCGCAACCAACCCCGCCTATCTGTCACACCTAAACGCCACCCTTGCGCAGATCACTGCCGATGGGCTGATGAAGCGCGAGCGCGAGATTACTTCCGCCCAAGGGGCCAAGGTGATGGTCGGCGGGCGGGCGGTGATAAACCTATCGGCCAATAACTATCTGGGGCTGGCAGGGGATGCGCGGCTGGTGAATGCTGCCAAGGCGGCGATGGACTATCACGGCTATGGCATGGCCTCGGTTCGGTTTATCTGCGGGACGCAAGATTTGCACCGCAGGCTTGAGGGCCGAATTGCCCGCTATTTGGGCACCGATGACAGCATCCTATTCGCCGCCTGTTTTGATGCCAATGGTGGGCTGTTTGAACCCCTGCTGGGCGAGGAAGATGCGGTGATTTCGGATAGCTTAAACCACGCCTCAATCATCGACGGCATCCGCCTGTGCAAGGCGCGGCGCTTTCGCTATGCCAATAACGATATGGCCGATCTTGAGGTGCAGCTGATTGCCGCCCGCGCGGGCGGGGCGCGCTTTATCATGATTGCCACAGACGGCGTGTTTTCGATGGATGGCACCTATGCCAAGCTGGGCGATATCGCGGCGCTTGCGGAAAGATATGGGGCCATCACGATGGTGGATGATTGCCATGCCACGGG
>JAIXVS010000329.1 GCA_027482795.1 Rhodobacter sp. | reverse complement strand
GGTGGGCGGCACGTCGGGCAATGACACTCTTGTTGGCGAGGATGGCGACGATACGCTGATTACAGGTGGCGGAAATAACCTGCTGTATGGCGGCAATGGCAACGATAGCGCCTATGGCGGGTCGGGCAATAACACCATTTATGGTGATTTCGGCAATGATCACATCGAAGTTTTCGCGGGCCGAAATCTGCTTTATGCGGGCGAAGGTCGTGACACTGTTGTGGGCGGGTCGGACGCGGATGTGATTTATGATCTGTCGGGCGGGCTGTTTGCCCAAGGCAATGGCGGCAACGACAGCATTTTTGGTGGCACAGGTGCCGATACGCTGTATGGCGGCGCTGGGCGCGACCGCGTTGATGGCGGCGAAGGTAATGACCTGCTGTATGGCGGCAGTTTGGACATGGTGGGGACGGATTTATCCGACGATACCCTCTCTGGCCTTGCAGGCAATGACACGATTTTTGGCGATGCGGGGCGCGATGTTATTTATGGTGGCGTGGACAGTGACCAGCTGAATGGCGATGCGGGCAATGACACGCTGCTTGGAGGGGAAGGTCAAGACACGCTATATGGCGGGGTCGATCAAGACAGCCTTACGGGCGAGGCGGGCAACGATGTTCTGAATGGCGAGGGCGGCAATGACACGCTGGATGGCGGGGCGGGCAATGACCGCCTGTTTGGCGGCGCAGATCAAGACACGCTGTACGGCGGGCTGGACAATGACACGCTGGACGGCGGCGGTGGAAATGACCGCGTCGATGGCGGCGTGGGCAATGACAGCCTTTTGGGCGACGGCGGCATTGACACGCTGCTGGGCGGGGCAGGTGGTGACAGCCTGTACGGCGGCGCAGACCAAGACAGCCTAGACGGTGGCACGGACAATGACCTTCTGTTCGGCGGCGCCGGGAATGATACCGTTTATGGCGGCGCGGGCGATGATACTACCGTGGGCGGCGATGCGTTTGACCGCATCTTTGGCGGCGCAGGAAATGACGTGCTGCGCGGGGATGAGGCGTCGGTGCAGACCCTTGGGTTTGAATTCGTTGTAAACTCGAACACCTCGCCAAGTTTTGTGCGCCAGCAACCCGCGCTTGCGGCAACGGCAGATGGCGGGTTTGTGGCGGTTTGGGCCAACAATGGCGCAACAACCCAAGGTGGTTTCGATATCGAGGTGCAGCAGTTTGATGCCAGTGGGCGCGCCCAAGGCAGCGTGGCCTTGGTCAATTCCGAGGCGTTCGAATCGCAGTTAGAACCCGTTGTGGCAGGGCTTGTCGAGGGCGGCTATGCTGTGGCTTGGACGGATTGGCGCTTTTCAAGCACGGACGGGCGTTCCGCAGACATAATGGTGCGCGTGTTTGATGCAGATGGCAATCGCTTGGGCGACTCAGATATATTGGTCAATAGCGCTGTCACCACAGGCATTCAAAACAACCCCGCCATCACCGCCCTAAGCGATGGCGGCTTTGTTGTGACATGGGAAGATCAATCGGGCGCGTCGGGCGATGACCAAGGTTATGCCATTGTTGCCCAGTCTTTCGATGCTGACGGATCGCCGCGCGGGGGTAGTTTTGTTGTCAACGAGGCCAACCTTGGCAATCAGCAAGACCCCGTTGTGGCCCCGCTGGACAATGGCAATTTTGTTGTGGCGTGGTTTGAGTTCACCTCTAGCAACGCCTTTGAGGCGGTGCAGTTCGCGCTGATTGATGGCGAGGGTGACAGGATTGTTTCGGATACAACCGTTGTGCCCGTATTGGCAGGACATGCGCAAAAACCATCCATCACCGCGCTGGATGGCGGCGGGTTTGCGATTGCGTGGCAGCATTACACGGGGTCTGGCACGGATTCGGAAATTCAAGTTCAGATTTATGATGCGGAAGGCGCCGCGGTTGGCAGCCCAGTTAGGGTGAATACGGCCAACACAGGGCTACAGTTGGAACCATCCATCACGGGGCTGGATGGCGGCGGATTTGTGGTGGTGTGGCAAGATGCCAGCGGCAGCGGCGGCGATACCGCAGGCACGGCCGTTCGGATGCAAGTGTTCGATGCCAGCGGCACCATGGTTGGCCCAGAGCGTTTGGTCAATGAAACCGTGACGGGCAACCAAAACATGCCCGTCATCACGGCGCTGACGGGTGGCAATTTTGTGGTGGCGTGGGAAGATACAAGTTCGGGCAACAACATTCGCGCGCAAGTGTTTTCCACACAGACCGTCACCGACGATACTTTGTCGGGCGATGATGGGCAGGATACGATTTTTGGCGGCGCGGGCAATGACGTGATCTATGGCGGCACGGGCGATGATGTGGCGCTGGGCGAGGAGGGCCGCGACACGCTGCGCGGCGACGCGGGCCGTGACACGCTGGATGGCGGGGCGGGCAATGATCTGATCTATGGCGGGCTGGACGCTGACATCTTTACGCTGCGCTTGGGCGATGGCAACGATACAATCGCCGATTTTAGCGCGGCGCAGGGCGATCGTTTTCTGCTGACGGGCAGCTTGGCTATGGAAGCGTCGGGCCCAACGGAATTGGCCAGTTTCCTGACGTCGCGGTTCGATGCGGCAACGGGTGTGGTCGATTTGGGCGATGATGACATCGTCCTGCGCGGGGTGACGGCGGCCAACTTGGCGCAAATCGGCATTTCGGCAGATCGCGGCGATTTCCGCTGGAACATGGGCACGGCGTTTAACGATGTGATCGGCGGCGGCGCGCAAGGCGATTTAACCTATGGCGGCGCAGGCAGTGATCGCATTTATGGCGAGACAGGTGATGATACGCTGTACGGCGGCGATGGCCTTGACACGATGTATGGCGGTGCGGGCCAAGACAGGCTGTTTGGCGGGGTCGATGGCAGCGAAACGGTGGCCTCGGTTCTGTTTGGGGATGACGGCCAAGATGTGCTGCTGGGCGCGAACGGGGCCGATACGCTGTATGGCGGTGCGGGCAACGACAGCCTAGATGGGGCAATCAATGGCGCAGATCGCCTGTTTGGCGGTGATGGCAATGATACCCTAACAGGCCAAGCGGGTGCTGATAGCCTTGAAGGCGGGGCTGGCCGCGACACGATCTATGGCGGCAATGATGCCGATACGCTGCGCGGCGGCGCGGATAATGATCTGCTGATTTCGTCAAACGGGGTGGATCTGCTGTATGGCGATGAAGGGGGCGATACCCTATACGGCGGCGCGGAAAATGACGTGCTGTATGGTGGCGATGGCGACGATACGCTGGACGGCGGCGATGATGCTGACCGTCTGTTTGGCGGCAATGGCGCAGACAGCCTGACCAGCACCAGCGGCAAAAGCACCATCGCCGAAACGCTGGATGGCGGCGCGGGAAATGACACGATTTCCTATAATGACGAAACAAGCCTAGCCGTCATTTACGGCGGCGCGGATGCGGATGTGATTTACATTCACAATGTGGGTGCTGGCACAATTTACGGCGGGCTTGGCGATGACCAAATTCTGATGGCCGAAGTAGCCAGTTCAGCCGTGATTTTTGCCGATGCAGGCAATGACGCTGTGATGGGCGCAACGGCGCTGGGCCTGACCATCAACGGCGGTGATGGCAACGACACGCTGACCGCCCGCGAAAGCGGCCTTTTGCGCGGGGACGCGGGCAATGACATGCTGCAAGTGCAGATGGCAAGCCTATCTGGCGCAGTCACGATCACGGGTGGGGCGGGGGTAGATACGCTGCGCCTTGTGACTGTTGATGGCACCCCGTTTGGGGATGTCATCACAACCTACAGCGGCGGTGGAAACACCATTGATCTAAGTCGTCTAAATATCACCCAAACCGTCACCGCAGGCACCCAAATTCGCCTGACCGATGCGATTGAAAATATCGAGATGTCCGATGGCGCCGATACGATCAAGGGCAATCAGCTCAATAACCTGATCCTTGCGCTGGGCGGCAACGATTCCATCACGGGCGAGGCGGGCAACGATTTCATTCGCTCAGGTGATGGCGATGACCTCGCCTATGGCGGGCTGGGCAATGACATTATCGAAACGGGCACTGGGAACGATTCTGTATTCGGTGGCGATGGCAATGATTCCCTCGACGGGCAAGACGGCGACGATCTTATCGATGGCGGCAATGGCAATGATACGCTGCTGGGCTGGATAGGTGCCGATATCGTCTACGGCGGCGCGGGCAACGATCAAGTGTTCGCCGACGCTGGGGCGGATCAGATTTTTGGCGGCGATGGTGCCGATGAAATTTATTCTGATTTACGTGATTTCGGCCCAGGCGCTGGCTTTGGCGATCTGGTCTATGGTGGTTCTGGCAGCGATAACATTGACAGCTTTGGCGGCAATGACACGATCTATGGCGGCGACGAAACCTTGCCGCGCACTGTGGCCGACAACGACTTTTTGCGCACAGGCGAGGGCAACGATTTGGCCTATGGCGGCTGGGGCAATGATACCATCGAAGCTGACCAAGGTGCCGACACAGTCTTTGGCGGTGCGGGCAACGACAGTATCGAAGCCCAACAGGGCGACGATTTGGTTTACGGCGGCGATGGCAATGACACGCTCGACGCCTGGCTTGGCGCGGATACGCAGTTTGGCGGGGCGGGCGATGATGTCCTTTACACGGGCAACGAAACAGTCAGCGCGGCAAATGATGTGCTTTATGGCGGCGATGGCAATGATCTGCTGTTTGCTGGTGAGGGCCGCGATGTTCTTTTCGGCGACGCGGGCAATGACACCTTGCGCGGCGCTGCGGCGCAAAGCGAGTTTTATGGCGGCATCGGCAATGATCTGGTCTATGGCGGCAGCGCTGGCGATGTAATCGGCGGGGATGATGGCAATGACACGCTGCGCGGCGAGGCGGGCAATGATCAATTCTATGCGGGTGCTAACGCCGATCTGGTTTACGGCGGGGACGATAATGACATCGCCTACGGCGGCGATGGCAACGATAGCATCTTTGGCGATGCGGGCCTTGATGAGCTGGACGGCGGTAATAATGACGATCTGATCGTGGGCGATGCGGGCAATGACACCCTATATGGCGGCAACGATGGCGCGGATACCCTGCGCGGCGGGGCAGACAGCGATGCAATCTATGGCGGCGCGGGCAATGACGTGATCGAAGGCGGCGATGGGGCCGATACCATCAGTTCGGGCTATGGGTCTGACCGCAT
>JAIXVS010000228.1 GCA_027482795.1 Rhodobacter sp. | reverse complement strand
GTTGGGGGCCGTGCGCGCGCCGAGTGGCGATGGGGCGTTGGTTCCATTCATGCCCCCCGTCCCAGTGGGAGGCTCCCGAACCGATACGCACCTAAGACGGGGCTTTCGCAAAAGCCCCCGCTTAGACGCGCTAGGCTGGGCCTAATTTCTTAGGCCCAGCCAGCACATTCATGCCCCAAAAGTTGCCCGAAATCGGGTTTCCTTTGGGGAACGAATTACTTCAGTTCCACCTTGGCGCCAGCGGCTTCCAAGGTTTTCTTCAGGTTTTCTGCATCGGCTTTCGACACAGCTTCTTTCACTTTGCCGCCAGCTTCGACCAAGTCTTTGGCTTCTTTCAGGCCCAGACCGGTGATGGTGCGCACTTCTTTGATCACGTTGATCTTGTTTGCGCCTGCATCCAGCAGAACCACGTCGAATTCGGTCTGCTCTTCTACAGCAGCCGCTGGGCCAGCAGCTGGGCCAGCCATCATCACGGCGCCGCCAGCAGCAGGCTCGATGCCATACTTGTCTTTCAGGATGGTTTTCAGTTCTTGCGCCTGCAGCAGGGTCAAACCTACGATCTCTTCGGCGAGTTTGTTCAGATCAGCCATTTTATGTTCCGTTCAGTTAAGATTGTTTCCAACGAGGCAGGATTACCCTGCGCGAGGTAAAGATCAGGCAGCGGCCTTTTCTTCGATGGTTTTCAGAATGCTTGCGATGTTCGAAGCAGGCGCGCCAATGGCCCCGGCGATGCTGGATGCTGGTGCACCGATCATGCCCGCGATCTGAGCGATCAGCTCTTCGCGCGATGGCATGGATGCAACGGCTTTCACACCGGCCGTGTCCAAAATCGTCTCGCCCATAGCCCCGCCAAGAATGACAAACTTGTCATTTGCCTTGGCATAGGCTTCAGAGACCTTCGCAGCTGCGACTGGGTCTTCTGTATAGGCCAGAACCGTCATCCCCGTCAGCAGGTCACCCATCTTAACGCCGGGCTTCCCTTCAAGGGCGATCTTGGCGAGCTTGTTCTTGGCAACGCGTACGGATCCGCCAACTTCGCGCATTTTTGCGCGCAGATCCTGCATCTGTGCAACCGTCATCCCCGCGTAGTGTGCAACCACTACAACGCCAGAGCTTGCGAAGATCTGGCCGAGTTCGTCGACCACTTTCTCTTTTTGGGCTCTATCCACAGTTTCACTCCAAGTTTGGGGGTTTTCGCCCCCGGCTCAATTTAACCCACCTTGCGGCAGGCGGTCGGGTCCGTTTCAGGTTCCCAAGGCCAAGACCACCCAAGGGTGGTATCAATCTCGTTCCCCATCTCAGGCAGGATTTACGGCGTTTGCGCGCCACCCACCGTCTCGGACAGGATGGGGCGGTCTGCCGCCCCAACCATCCCTTCCCCAAAGGGTCGGGAATTTCGCAAGCAGCGCGCCGCGCGCGCCGCTACATCAATTCGCCGTAGCCGAAGCCAAATCCAGCGCAACGCCTGGCCCCATCGTGGAGGACAGCGATACCTTTTTCAGATAAGCGCCCTTTGCACCCGATGGCTTTGCCTTAGACACAGCTTCCACAAAGGCACGGACATTCTGCGCCAGTTTTTCATCCGAAAAGCTGACCTTGCCAATACCTGCGTGGATCACGCCTGCTTTTTCCACCTTGAACTGCACTTCGCCGCCTTTGGCCGCTTCGACAGCGGTTTTGACGTCCATCGTCACCGTGCCAACTTTGGGGTTCGGCATCAGGTTACGGGGGCCCAGCACTTTACCCAGACGGCCCACAAGTGGCATCATGTCAGGGGTTGCAATGCAGCGATCAAATTCGATCTTGCCCGCCAGAATGGTTTCCATCAGGTCTTCTGCGCCCACAATGTCAGCGCCTGCGGCCTTGGCCTCGTCAGCCTTGGCAGCGCGGGCAAACACGGCCACACGCACGGTTTTGCCCGTGCCATTTGGCAGGGCCACAACGCCGCGCACCATCTGGTCAGCATGACGTGGGTCAACGCCCAAATTCATCGCGATTTCCAGCGTCTCGTCGAACTTGGCCGAAGCCGCGCCCTTGATCAGCGCAACAGCTTCTTCAACCGAGATCAGGTTCTTGCCTTCGAAAGCCTTCTGCGCAGCCGCAGTGCGTTTTGCAATTTTTGCCATGATCTTAGCCCTTCACTTCAATGCCGCAAGACTTTGCCGAACCCATGATAACCTGCATCGCCGCTTCCACGGTGTTTGCATTCAGGTCTTTCATCTTGGTTTCAGCAATCGTGCGGATTTGGGCCAAGGATACAGATCCCGCAACCGTATGGCCGGGCTTAACCGAACCCTTAGCGCGGTTACGCTTGCCAACGGGCGGCAGGCCAGCGGCCTTTTTCAGCAGGAACGATGCAGGGGCGGTCTTCAGCTCTAGGCTGAACGACTTGTCCTGATAATAGGTGATGATCACAGGCGTCGGGGTGCCTGGTTCAATTTCAGCGGTCTTGGCGTTGAATTCTTTGACAAACGCCATAATGTTCAGCCCGCGCTGACCCAGTGCAGGGCCAACTGGTGGCGAAGGGTTCGCCTGCTGGGCTTTCACTTGCAGCTTTAGGCTGCCCATAATCTTCTTGGCCATTGGCCTTCTCCTTTTATCACAGCGCGCGGCACCATGCAGCGCGCAGTTTAGTGGTTCGGTCTGCGGGTGCTGATCAGGTCAGTCCGCGCGCCTCCCACAACATGCACTTAGGTTTCTTTTGATACCTGAGTGAATTCCAATTCCACGGGCGTTGCCCGCCCAAAGATCGAGACGGACACTTTCAGGCGGCTGTGCGCCTCGTCCACATCCTCGACCATGCCGTCAAAGCCTTCAAATGGCCCATCCGTGACCTTAACCTTTTCGCCCACATCAAAGCGGATCAGGTTGCGCGGCGCTTCTTGGCCCTCTTCAACGCGGTTCAAAATCTGGTTCACTTCCGCGTCGCGCATCGGCATCGGGCGGCCCTGCGGGCCAAGAAAGCCCGTGACGCGGTTGATCGACGAAATCAGGTGATAGCCTTTGTTCGTCATCTCCATCCGCACCAGAACATAACCGGGCATAAAGCGGCGCTCGGACGTTACTTTTTTGCCGCGGCGCACTTCCAGAACTTCTTCGGTGGGCACCAATACTTCTTCAATTTCGTCGCCAAGGTTTGCTTCGGCAACGGCTGTTCTGATCTGCTCGGCCACTTTCTTTTCGAAATTCGAAAGAACGCTTACCGAATACCAACGCTTGGCCATGCCTTCATCCACCTTGTCCGCCCAGACGCTGCGCGCCTGAAAATTCTTTTATATCAACGGTTTGCGCCGCCTTGCCAGAACAAAAAACAGCGCGCATGACGAATCATCGCGCGCCGTTTGTTCTGTGATTTGGGCGCGTTTAACGCTATGCGCCTACAATGACAAGAGAAAACAGCGCCTAGGTTGCGCTATACGCCCGTGACAATCAGCGTCAAAGCATAGCGAATGGCAACATCAACAAGGCTAAAAAACGTGGCCGTCAGGGCCGCCATGATAAACACCATGATCGTGGTCAGCAGCACCTCGCGGCGGGTGGGCCAAACCACCTTGGCCACTTCGGCGCGCACTTGCTGCATAAATTGGAATGGATTGGTGATTGCCATGATCTGCCTGCCCTTTTGTCAATTAGGGCCCACATAACCCACGGGCCCAAGCATTTCAAGCGGCGAGGTGGGGAAAGGCTTGGCAGGAGTTGGGGGACTCGAACCCACGACCCTCGGTTTTGGAGACCGATGCTCTACCAACTGAGCTAAACTCCTGTGCCTAACGCGCAGTTACGGCAGGGCGCGAGGGAAATCAAGGGGGCGCGCGCAAAAGACTGCGGCAAGTTTGCATTCTGCGCGCGGCATATGCAAAAGGCGCAGCCCGAGTGGGCCGCGCCTTTCTTTTCGATTGTCTCGCCGACTTAAGCAATAATCTTCGACACCACGCCAGCACCCACGGTGCGGCCGCCTTCGCGGATTGCAAAGCGCAGGTTGTCTTCCATGGCGATGGGGGCGATCAGTTCGACGTTGAACTTCAGGTTATCGCCAGGCATCACCATTTCGGTCCCTGCGGGCAGTTCCACCGTGCCCGTCACGTCCGTCGTGCGGAAGTAGAACTGGGGGCGGTAGTTGGCGAAGAATGGG
>JAIXVS010000226.1 GCA_027482795.1 Rhodobacter sp. | reverse complement strand
TGCAGCGCAATCAGCGCGTAGGCAGAAAAGAACGCCGCTGCCAGCAAGAGTATCCGCATTTGCGATTGGCTGCGCTGCGCCTCGCGCATCGATTGATGCCGCAGCGCAAGATTTTCTTGTTCGATCCGATCAGGGTTTGCCCCACTGGCGCGGGCCTGCAAAATTCGGGCAAGGGGGCGAAGGGGAGTGCGGGTCATGGCTGTCCTTCTGGCGCATCAGGGGCGGTAAGGGCGGGCAGGCTTTGGCCCTGATCCAAACTGGTATCTGGCGGGCCCAGCAGCGCATCTGGCGCAGGGTATGCAATGTCGGATGCCGCGCCAAACTGCGTCGGCTCCATTGGGAACAAGCCCAAACGGTCAAAATTCAGCGTCACCAATTCGCGCAAACGATCTGGGCGGTTCAAATAGGCCCATTCGGCGCGCTGCACCGCCAAAGATTCGCGTAAAACTGCGATTTCGTCTTGCAAGTCCGACACTTGGCGCAGGGCATCTTGGGTGGCATAGTTTTCGCGGTAGGCCCAAGACCCCAGACCAATCAGCCCCAAAAACCCCACAACATAGATGATCGGGCGCATTACCGACGCCCCCTGTTTGAACCGCCTTCGGGCAATTGCGGCGCATCCAGCTCTGCGCCCGCCAGCGCCTGCGCGGGTGCATCGGTGCGCCGCGCCACACGCAGCTTGGCCGACCGCGCGCGGGGGTTTTCAGCCAGTTCTTCGTCATCAGGGCCAACAGCCTTGCGCGTGATCAATTCAAACCGCGCTGTGGTTTTATCCGCTTCTGGCGCATAGCGGTTGGTGTTGGGCGCATCCCCCGATGCAGTTTGGAAAAACCGCTTCACAACGCGGTCTTCTAGCGAATGAAAGGTGACAACCGCCAGCAATCCGCCCGGCTTTAGCGCCCGCTCGGCCGCCGACAGGGCCGCGACCAACTGGTCAAACTCGCCATTCACGGCAATGCGCAGCGCCTGAAAGCTGCGCGTGGCAGGATGGCTTTGACCAGGTTTTGGGCGCGGCAGGCATTTGGCGATAATCTCGGCCAATTCCAGCGTTCGGGTGATGGGCGCGCGGGTGCGGGCATCAATAATGGCGCGGGCAATGCGGCGCGCGGCGCGCTCTTCGCCAAAATGAAACAGAATGTCCGCAAGCGCGGATTCAGGGGCGGTTGCCACCATATCCGCCGCAGAAGGGCCACTTTGCCCCATGCGCATATCCAGCGGGCCGTCTTTTTGAAACGAAAATCCGCGTTCGGCGCGGTCGATCTGCATCGAAGATACGCCCAAATCCAGCACCACGCCGTCCAGCGCCTCGCCCGCCAAAATATCCAACTGCGAAAACGTGCCCAGCACCAGCGACAAACGGTTGCCAAATTCGGCCTGCATGGGGCTGGCTGCGGCAATCGCCGTCTCGTCACGGTCAATGCCAATCACCTTTGCGGCGCCCGCGTTCAGCAAACCGCGCGAATAGCCACCCGCGCCAAAAGTGCCGTCCAACCAAACCCCCGCAACGGGGGCCACAGCCGCCAGCAGGGGGCGCAGCAACACAGGAATATGCGGGGCGCGCGCAGGATCATCGGCTGGCGCAAGCGGCGTGCCCATCAACCCGCCCTCGCCGCCCTGCCAACAAGGGCCAAGGGATCGATGCCATCATCATCTTCATCGCCAAATTCGGCGTCATAAACGTCGCGGCGGTACAGCTTAAAGCGGTTGGTATAACCTGCAAAGGCCGCCTCGCCTGCCACATCCGCCTCGCCAAAGCCCATTTTGGCGCGCACTTTGGCAGGCAGCACAATGCGCCCGTCGGGTTCAATTTCCACCATGACAGACCGCGAAATCAAATCGCGCTCTGCGCGGTCGCGCTCTGGCGATCCCAATTCCATGGCTTCAATCTTGCCCGCCAGCGCATCTGCGCCCGCTTTGGAATAGCATTCCACGAAATTGCGCTTTGCCCCGCCGTACACCATGTACACGCGGGGGCGGGGAAATTCGGGCGATGAGGGGTCTTCAGCCTCCAGAATGCGGCGAAAAGCGGCGGGTATGGATACCCGCGCTTTGGCATCTACCTTCTGGTAGAACTCGCCTCTGAACGCCTCGCTGGCCACGGCCAGTGCTCCTATCATCTGGGGCCAAGTTTGAAGCCTTGGACCCCGAAAAAGAAAAGACGGGCCGAGCTGCTGCCACTGCTCGACCCGTCGCCTGTCCCATCGCTGGGCGTCCTGCTGCGCCGACCATCTGGGGAATGATGTCTGCTCGCCAGCGCGCCGGATCTAAATATCGGAAAGGCGGATGCCTGTATGAAAACTGCCTCAGATTTTTTTCGGTTTACGGGGTCTTTATGCGCCCCTTACCTGTCTTTGCCGCTTTCCGATGAGATATCTATGCCATGGGCAGACATGGGATGCAATGGGTTTTTTTGGGAAAACGCGGAATATCTGGTTTGCGGCAAGGGGTTAGCACAAGATATAGCGCACCCTAAATCAACATATCGGCCATTTTTGGCCTATTTTGGCCAATCAACCCCTACATCTTGTAATGCACCCTTGACGCGAAATTTTTTGAATTTTTTGCGGCGCAGGGCAAAATCGCGTCGCTTTCCAATGGCAACACCCATGCATCGCGCAGATTCGGTGGCGATTCAAACAAAAAATCGGGCGCGAGGCCCGATTTTTCCGAAATCTCCCATGAATTCCCAGAACGCCCCGTCAGGCCATTCCGCCGCCAATCAGCCGCTGCGCCAATCGGGCATAGGCCTGCGCCGCAGCGCTATCGCCCAATGCAATCGGCGTGCCTGCATCGCCCGCAAGGCGCACATCAATCGACAGCGGCAATTCCCCAAGGAAGGGCAAGTCCTGCCGCTGCGCTTCCGCCGCCACGCCGCCATGGCCAAACAAATGCGCCTCGTGCCCGCAATTGGGGCAGATATAGGTGGACATATTCTCGATCAGGCCAAGCACAGGCGTTTTCAGCTTGGCAAACATATCCAGCGCCTTGCGCGCATCCAGCAGGGCCACATCCTGCGGGGTTGATACCACAATCGCGCCCGACAGCTGCGTGCGCTGACACAGCGATAGCTGCACATCGCCCGTCCCTGGCGGCAAATCGATAATCAGCACATCCAGCGTGCCCCAAGCGACCTGCGTCAGCAATTGTTGCAGCGCGCCCATCAGCATCGGGCCGCGCCAAATCACCGCCTCGTCCTCTTTCAGCATCAGGCCAATCGACATCATCGTCACACCATGCGCCTGCAAGGGTTCAATGATTTTGCCGTCAGGGCTGGCGGGGCGCTTTGACACGCCCATCATGCGCGGCTGGCTGGGGCCGTATATATCGGCGTCCAGCAGGCCCACGCGCCGCCCCCGCCGCGCCAGTGCCACGGCAAGGTTCGACGACAGCGTGGATTTCCCCACCCCGCCCTTGCCCGACCCAATGGCAATAATGCGCGCAATACCCGCAATCGGGGCTGGGCCACCTTGGTGCGGGGTGGGATGCTGGCCAATCTTCACGCCACCCCCAAGGTTTGGCGGGGGCGCAGCGGGCGCAGCTTTGGCCGCAGGCCCATGCGCCGTCATCACGATCTGCACCGTTTTGGCCCCAGCATCCTTAATGGCCGCTTCCGCCTGCGCCGATGCGCTTTGCAGCGCGCGCGCCTCATCTGGGCTGGCCGCCTCGATCACGAATCGCACCAAATCGCCTTGAATATCCAAGGCCCGGACCACATCGCGCGCCATCAGCGAGCGGCCATCTGGCGTTAGGATTTGGTCAAGAATGGTTAATACGGCAGCACGATCTAGGCTCATCTTCTATCCTTTGCATTTAGCGCCAAAATTGGCCCCTTTTTCCAAAAGAACAAGGGCAAACCAGTATGTTAGCGCAACCTTCGCAGGTGCAGCATTGCGGAACACCCTGCGGAAATGTTTATACTTTGCACATTTCTTGTGCGAACCCATTGTAAATTATGACAATTCCGTGACGCTAAGCCATGCGCGCGCTGCATGGCGGCATTGCGCAGGGGCGGGATTGTGCAAGTGCAGCATAATGGGCATATTCACCTCATCGACGCAAGACAAGTCAAGGCATTCGGCTAAGACACGGCGTCCAAAAAAAATGTGAGGCTACCATGGCATACGTTACCGCAACCCGTTCTTCGCAAATCTCGCTTCTGTCGCGCGTTCTGTCGGCAACCGCAGGGATCACCGCAGCACTGCGTCAGCGTCAAGTGTACCTAAGCACGCTGCGCGAGCTTAACAGCCTGTCGGACCGCGATCTGGCCGATCTGGGCATCCACCGCGCCATTCTGGGCGACATCGCCTTTGAAGCGGCCTACGGCACCAAGTAATTCCTGAAAGGCCCTACTCCTCCTCCCAAGGGCCAATCATGGCGCGGCGGCGCGCTCCTCCCTCCCTAGCGCCGCCGCCTTTTTATAACGGTTTCCACCGCGCCTCCTCCCTCCCTTGGCGCTGTGGGACGGCCCTCGGATCCTCCTCCCCCGATGGCCACCCTGCGCAGACGCTGTCCTCCCACAGTGCGCGCATATTCGGCACCCCGTCCTCCCACGGGGTGCCGTTTGTCTTTTCAGACAGTTTGAATTGCCATTAAATCAAAGCGCCACCGCGTGCCGCGCCTTAGAACGGCACGTCATCGCTGGGTGGGGTTTCGGCCTGATGGGCGGGAATCACCCAGCTTGCCACCACATGCTTTTCGCCCGCATGGTCGAATTCCACCACCAGCTTGTTGCCTTCGGTCGCGATCACCTCGCCATAGCCGAATTTCTGGTGAAAGACCCTATCGCCACTGCCATAGGCCGACAGCACCTGCGCATCGATGGTGATATTGCGCGCCTCGCGCGGCTGCGATGTGCCGCGCTGGCTGCCGCGATCTTGCATCCGCCGCCAGCCGGGGCTGTCATAGCCATCGGCATTGGCCACGCGGTCGTCAAATGCCGCCGAAAAGCTGGGGGCAGCCGCGCCATAAGCGCCGCCGTTCAGGCTGGGCGGGGTTTGCACATCGACATGCCCCGCTGGCAATTCATCGATAAAGCGGCTGGGGAGTTGGCTTTGCCATTGGCCATACACACGCCGATTGCTGGCGAATGAGATGTAACACAATTCTTCCGCCCGCGTGATG
>JAIXVS010000362.1 GCA_027482795.1 Rhodobacter sp. | reverse complement strand
TCAGCAGTGCCACCGCCAGCGAGATTTGCTTCCACAGACCTTGGCGGCTAAATCCACCCACCAGCAAGGGCGAAAAGCCAATCATTGCCGTAAACGCGGCGCTGACAGCCCAAGTGATGCGCAAATGGCCCATAAACTGCAAATATTCGGCGCGGCGGCGCACCAGTTTCGCGGTCTGCTCTGTCGCCGTCACCAAAAATAGCGTGGACATTTCCGCCGCACCTTGCCTGACCCTGCCTTCTTTTTCCATCAACGAATCCAACGAGACCGTAAAATCAGAAAAGTGGCTGGTCGATAGGGTTTGGTCGGCCAAAACGCTGCGCTGCAACATACCGTCTAGCAACAGCAGTTTTGGGCTGCCTTCATCGTTCAGCACAAAGGCGCGCTGCGCGGTGTAGATTTGCTGAAAGCTTGTGTTGCGCGAATCTGCGATGAAAATATCCAACAACTCGCCATTATCGGTGATGTCGCGGAAATACAGCACGATCCCGTCGCTAGGGGTGTGAAACTGCCCCTCTTTCAGATATTTCGCCGTGGTGTTTTTGGAAATTTCTGCGTTCAATTCGCGCAGTTGCGTGGCGGCCTGCGGGATAAGGTAGTTGGTCACCAATGCGGTGAAAATGGCCACCACAGCGCCAAAGTACATCACAGGCCGCATGATGCGCCAATAAGAAAACCCCGTGGCTTGCAGAATAACAAGTTCGCTATCGCCCGCCAGTTTATTGGCGGTAAAGGCCGCAGCGCCAAAGGCCGCCATAGGCACGATCAGTTCGACCACGCCCGGAATGGTCAACAGCGACATTTGCACAAAAACGCCCAAAGATTGCCCATCGCCCAGCAATGTTTCCAAAAGGCCAACCGCGCGGTTCACCCAATAGACCGCGATCAAGATAATGGAAAAAAATCCAAAAAACCCAAGCAGTTGCCAGAATATGTAGCGATCTATCCGTGACATGGGTGTGTGGCAGCCTTGCTTTCGCGGGGTCAATTTTGGCAAAGCCTATCCCATTCGCGGGCAAGGGAAAACTGCTATCTGGCATATTCCGCGTGGCAGGGTTAGCTTAGGCCAATATGATGCGCATTTGGCGCAGCCGAGGAGACGATAATGGCCCAGCCCGTGATGATTGCCTTTCAAAGCCCCGATTTGCCAAATTTGGCAACGGTCGATGGGCGCATTGCCCTTTTGTGCGACGGCGCTGCGCCCAATACCCCTGCGGCAAAGGCGTTGAACAAGGCCACGCGCGGCGCGCTGGCGCGGGCGCTGGCATCTGATGCGTTTGGGCGGTTGAAGGCGGGGGATGGCTTGGAATTGGCCTATCCTGCGGGGCTGGCCGCAGATGCGCTGCATCTTATCCGTCTGCCCAAAAAGGCCAGCGCGATTGAGGCGCGGCGCGCAGGCGGGGCCATTGGCCGCGCTTTGGGCGCGAAAGGCGCGTTGGTATTGGCGGAAAACCATCCAGCCGCCAGCGAGGTGGCGCTGGGAATTGCCCTGCGCGCCTATGATTTTTCTGCCCACAAAACCAGCCCCGCCGCGCAATATGGCGCAGTGACGATGGCGGTGGCCAACCCCGAAGGGCAGGCCAAACTGGCCCGCGCCAACGCCGCACTGGCCGAGGGCGTTTTGTTCACCCGCGATTTGGTGAACGAGCCTGCCAATATTCTAACCACCTATGATTTCGCCGCCCGCCTTGCTGCGATGCAGGAAATTGGGCTGGATGTTGAGATTTTGGAAGAAGAGCAACTTGAAAAGCTGGGCATGAACGCGCTGCTCGGCGTGGGGCAAGGGTCTGAAAGCCCCAGCAAAGTGGTTGTCATGCAGTGGCACGGCGGCGGCGATGAAGCGCCCTTTGCCCTTGTCGGCAAGGGCGTTGTGTTTGACACGGGCGGCATATCCATCAAACCTGCGGGCGGGATGGAAGATATGACCATGGATATGGGCGGCGCGGGCGTGGTTGCGGGCGTGATGCGCACGCTGGCCCTGCGCAAGGCCAAGGCCAATGTGGTGGGTCTGGTGGGTATTGTGGAAAACATGCCAGACGGGCGCGCGCAGCGACCAGGCGATGTGGTGCGATCCATGAAGGGCGACACGATTGAGGTGATCAATACCGATGCCGAGGGGCGTTTGGTGCTGGCCGATGTGCTGTGGTATGCGCAAGATCGCTTCAAACCCAGCGCCATGATCAATTTGGCGACGCTGACAGGGGCAATCATTGTGGCCTTGGGCCACGAAAACGCAGGTGTCTTTTCCAACAATGACGGCCTTGCGAATGATTTTCTAAAGGCCGCCGCCGCCGAGGGCGAAGGCGCATGGCGTATGCCTATGGGCGCGGCCTATGATGATAAACTAAAATCCCGCGTGGCAGATATGGTCAATTCCTGCGGGCGCGATGGCGGTTCCATCACCGCCGCCCAATTCCTGCGCCGCTTTGTGCGCGATGACGTGCCGTGGTGCCATTTGGATATTGCAGGGGTCGCCAGCCTGAAAGGTGACAGCCCGCTTGCCCCCAAAGGCGCAACAGGCTGGGGCGTGGCGGCGCTGAACAGACTGATCGCGGATAAGTTCGAGGCGAAACGCTGATCTTATTGCGTGCAAGTAATCGCCCGCAACGCCGCGCGGGCGATTACACTGGGTGACGCCTTAAATGGCGTGGTATTTATCCTTGTTGTAGTGAAGCAACATGGGAAAACTCCCCATTGCCCGCAATCTGGGCGGGTAGGATAACGGTTAACGTTTGCTGAACGCAGAACGAAACTCCGTATTCAAAGGATATAAAATGACCGCAAAACTTGCCCAAGTTGCACTGATCTGTGCAACCATTTCCGCCCCCGCCTTTGCACAAGACGCTGCTGCGCCGTCGTTTGATTGGACGGGGCCATATGTCGGCTTGAATTACACAAGCGGCAGTTCAAAGACCATTGACGGTGGGGTGACGCTTTTCGACTTGGATTTGAAAGGTCTGGGCGTGCAGGCTGGCTATCTGGTTGATCGTGGCGCTTTGGTGTTTGGGGGCGAGCTGTCATATTCAGTAGTTTCCCTGGATACGGGGTCGGATGGCG
>JAIXVS010000092.1 GCA_027482795.1 Rhodobacter sp. | reverse complement strand
GGGGCACAATCGAAGTGCGCCCTTTGATGAGTTATAACTCATAGGGTAGGTAACATGACATCAGTCGCCTCTGCCCAAGCGGTCGCGCAGGCGCTGGCCCGCGTGATGGCGCAAGATAAGGGGCGGCTGCTGTCGGCTTTGGCGTACCGTTTGCGCGATATTTCGCTGGCCGAAGATATGCTGCAAGAGGCCAGTTTATCGGCGCTGACGCATTGGGCGCGCGCTGGCATTCCAAACAGCCCGCAAGGCTGGCTGCTGCGTGTAGCTTTGCGCCGCGCGATTGACAAAATGCGCGCGGCGGGACGGGCTGCAAAAGGGCAGGCGGATTTGGCACTTTTGGCAGAAGAAGAGGCGGGCGATACCACGCCCGATGCGATTCCCGATGCGCGGCTGCGCATGATGTTCACCTGCTGCCACCCAGCACTAGAGGCAAAAAGCCAAGTGGCCCTTACCCTGCGGGTGATTTGCGGGCTGACAACGCCGCAAATTGCAGCGGTGTTTTTGGATAGTGACGTGGCGATAGGCCAACGCATTTCGCGCGCGAAGGCCAAGATCACGGCGGCGGGGATAGGCTTTGCCATTCCTGATGCCGCAGCATGGCCGGCGCGCCTGCAATCGGTGCTGACGGCGGTGTATTTGATTTTCACGCGCGGCTATGCGGCTGGCCCTGATATGGGCCAAGACCTGTGCCAAGAGGCGCTGTTTTTGGCGCGGCTGCTGGTGCAACTGGCACCCAGCGACCCTGAAATCGAAGGGCTGCTTGCCCTGATTTTGATCACCCATGCACGGGCGGGTGCGCGCGGGCAGGGGGCTTTGATGCCCAATCAAGACCGCAGCCTTTGGGACAGCGCCATGCTGGCCGAGGGGCTCGAATTGGCAACAATCGCCCTGACGCGCGGGCAGGTTGGCCCCTATCAGATTAAAGCCGCAATCGCTGCCTGCCATGTGCAAGGTAGCAGCCCCGATTGGCCACAAATTGCGGCCCTAACCGCCACTTTACTTCAATTCGAAGATACGCCCGTAGTGCGCCTTTCCCATGCCGTCGCGCTGGGCGAGGTTCAGGGCGCGCAAGTAGCCCTTGCGCAGATGCTGCCACTGGCAGGTGCGCTGGCCGATTATGGCCCATTTCACGCTGCCCGCGCCGAATTTTTGCTGCGCGCGGGCGATACGCTTGCTGCACAGCGCGCCTATTCCGATGCGATAGACATGGCGGAAACGCCGCAAGACCGCGCCGTTCTGGCACAGCGTTTGGCGAAAATATCTTGATCAGAACCGCGAATCCTGCCGCAGCCCGCAAATCGCCAAAAAAAAGGCCGAGCAAAGCTCGGCCAAGTCCAACAGGGAGGTAAGAAACAGCTTGCTGCTTCGCGTTTTCAATTAGTGTGCAATTTGCGCATTGCCTAGCCCTAAGCGCCTGTTTTTTCGGCAAGGCCGATATGCGCTGAATGCATAGCAGGTTTTCAATCTTGCTGGCGCCGGCGAAACGCAAAAATCTCTTCCACCACAAAATCACGGAACGCGGCAACGCGTTTGGAATGGCGCAGCTCTTCGGGATAGGCCAGAAAAACAGGCACTTCGCTGCTTTCGATGGTGGGCAGAACGCGTACCAAATGGGGGAAATCTTCGGTGATATAATCGGGCAAAACCCCAACGCCTAAATGTGATAGCACCCCTTGCAGCACGCCGAAATAGTTATTCACCGTCAGGGTTGACGGAATGTCGACCGACATCAAATCAGCCACCAAATTGGCCCCCGCCGCCACCTGCGGCGTGCTAGAGCTTTGGCAAATCAGGCGGTGCTGGGTAAAATCATCAATCTTGTCGGGCGTGCCTGCGCTGGCCAGATATTCAGGCGTGGCGTAAAGGCGCATTTTGATGTTCATCAACCGCTTGCGGATTAGGTCGGCTTGGCTGGGTTCTTTCATGCGAATGGCAACATCAGCCTCGCGCATCGGCAGGTCCAGCACCTTTTCTTCCAGCATCAGGTCAATCTTTAACCCTGGGTATTTTGCGTAAAGCGCGGGCAGGCGAGGGGCCAGCCATAACGTTCCAAAGCCTGTGGTGGTCGTCACGCGCAGGCTGCCGAACACCTCGTCTTCACTGTCGCGGATACGCGCGGCTGTGGCATCCAGCCGCTTGACCATGGCGGCGGTTGCATCGAACAACAACTCGCCCTGTTCGGTTAAAATCAGCCCGCGCGCGTGGCGGTGGAACAAGGTGACATTCAAGCTTTCTTCCAGCGCGCGGATCTGGCGCGACACGGCTGACTGTGATAGGTGCAGCACATCACCCGCATGGGTGAGGCTGCCCTTTTCGGCAACAGTGTGAAAAATGCGTAGTTTGTCCCAGTCCATCACATACCCCATCAACTTGGGCGCGTTGTAGCATAGAACGCAGGGCGCGCGATGGAATTTTTGATCTAACGGCAAAAAACGCCGCCTGTAGTGCCCGCTTGTGTTTGTTACGCAGCTGTTACAAAACTAACATAGCTTTATCCGAATATTTCAAAGGCAAAGGGACTAATTTATGGGCAAATTGCATAAAGATATGACGCGCGATATCAGCTATGCGGTTGCTGCAAGTTCGCGCACAGGCCGCGCGGTGATCCGTACACTGGAAAACCTGTCAGGTCGCCCGCAGATGATCAAACGCGCCGCTGGCTATGAAAAAGAGGTCGCCGAAGGTCGCAGCTTTTGGCAGGTTATCCCCGAACGGTATGGCATTGATCTGCAAATCACGGGCGGCAGCCTAAGCCATATTCCTGCCAATGGCCCCTTGGTTTTGATTGCCAACCATCCCTTTGGGATTTTGGACGGTCTGATGATGGGCAAGCTGCTGGACAGCCTGCGCGGCGATTTCCGCATTCTTGCCAATTCGGTCTTTCGCAAGGCTGAAGAGCTGAACAAAGTATTGCTGCCCATTTCCTTTGACGAAACGAAAGAGGGCGTAAAGCTAAACCTGCAAACCCGCGCAACCGCGCTGGATTATTTGGCCAAAGGCGGCGCGATTGGCGTGTTTCCAGGTGGCACGGTGTCCACCTCGGCCAAGGCATTCTCGCGCCCAATGGATCCGTCATGGCGCAATTTTACCGCCAAGATGATCGCCAAATCAGGGGCAACGGTCGTGCCTGTGTTTTTCGAAGGGCACAATTCGCGCCTGTTCCAATTGGCATCGCGCGTGCATTATTCGCTGCGCCTTGGGCTGCTGATTAACGAATTTAAACGCCGCGTGGACGAGCCTGTGCGCGTGGTCATTGGCGCGCCCGTGCCTGCCGAGGAAATCGCCGCCCTGCGCAGCGATCCGAACGCGCTGATGGATCATTTGCGCGCCCGCACCTATGGCCTTTCGCCCGAACAAATCTCGCCCTATGATCTGGGGTATGAGTTTGAGGCCAAGTATAAGGCGCGCTAAGCCTGCCTTGGCCTGATAGGGGGCAGCATGGCGGTTGGTGTGTTTGATTCGGGGCTGGGCGGGCTGACAGTGTTGGACGCTGTTGCGCGCCGCCTGCCCGAGGTGCCTTTTGTGTATTTTGGTGACAATGCCCATGCACCTTATGGCGTGCGCACCCATGATGATATTTTCAACCTCACCTGCGCCGCCACACAGCGCCTGTGGGATGAGGGTTGCGATTTGGTCATTTTGGCCTGCAACACGGCATCTGCCGCAGCGTTAAAGCGGATGCAGGAAACATGGGTTCCGCCGACCAAGCGCGTTTTGGGCGTGTTCGTGCCCCTGATCGAGGCGCTGACCGAACGGCAGTGGGGCGATAACTCCCCGCCCCGCGAAGTGGCCGTCAAACATGTGGCGCTGTTTGCCACGCCTGCCACTGTCGCCAGCCGCGCCTTTCAGCGCGAGCTGTCCTTCCGCGCCATTGGCGTGGATGTCGAAGCGCAGCCTTGCGGCGGGGTGGTGGACGCCATCGAACAGGGCGATGAGATTTTGGCCGAAGCGCTGGTGCGCAGCCATGTCGAGGCGCTAAAGCGCCGTATGCCCGCGCCCGAGGCTGCAATTTTGGGTTGCACCCATTACCCCTTGATGCAGCATGTGTTCCAAGATGCTTTGGGCCCAAATGTCAAAGTCTTCAGCCAAGCCAATTTGGTTGCCGAAAGTCTGGCCGATTATCTAACCCGCCGCCCCGAAATGCTGGGGTCGGGACAAGTGTCCAAGTTTTTGACCACAGGGGATGCAGCATCGGTATCGTCCAAGGCCACGCAATTCATGCGCAAATCTGTGCGCTTTGAGGCGGCTTTGGCGTAAACCCCCTTGCAATGCGCCCCGCCCCGCGCCACATCAGGCGCGTGCTGTGGCACATTGAATATCAGGGGCTTTTGGGGGCTTTCATGGTGAAAAACATCGCAATTTTGGGCGCATCTGGCTATACAGGGGCGGAGCTGGTGCGCCTGATTGCGGGCCATCCTGAAATGAACATCGTCGCCCTGTCTGCCGACCGCAAGGCGGGGATGGAGATGGGCGATGTGTTCCCCTTTCTGCGCCACATGGCCCTGCCCAAACTGGCGAAGATTGACGAGATTGATTTTGCGGGAGTGGATCTGTGCTTTTGCGCGCTGCCCCATGCCACCACGCAGGCGGTGGTCGCGGGCCTACCAAAGACATTGAAAATCGTTGATCTTTCCGCCGATTTTCGCCTGCGCGATGCGGCTGAATATGAAAAATGGTACGGCGCGCCCCATGCCGCGATGGCGTTGCAGGCCGAGGCTGTCTATGGGCTGACCGAATTTTACCGCGCCGACATTGCCAAGGCGCGCCTTGTTGCTGGCACAGGCTGCAACGCCGCCGCTGGCCAATTTGCCCTGCGCCCGCTGATTGCGGCGGGTGTGATTGATCTGGACAGCATCCTGATTGATCTTAAGGCAGGTGTTTCGGGCGCGGGTCGCAGCCTAAAGGAAAACCTTCTACACGCCGAGTTGTCGGGCGGCACGCACAGCTATTCGGCGGGGGGCAAGCACCGGCATTTGGGCGAATTTGACCAAGAGTTCAGCGCGATTGCGGGCCGCCCTGTACATATTCAATTCACCCCCCATTTGCTGCCGATGAACAGGGGCATTTTGGCCACAACCTATGTGCAGGGCGATGCGCAAGTGGTGCATTACACCCTTACCTCGGCCTACAAAGATGAGCCGTTCATCCACGTTCTGCCCTTTGGCACGCTGCCCTCGACCCGCGACATTGCGGGCTCTAACCTGTGCCATCTGGGTGTGATAGGTGATCGTATCGCAGGGCGCGCAGTGGTGATTTCGGTGATTGATAACCTGACCAAAGGATCGTCAGGCCAAGCTATCCAAAACGCCAATCTGATGCTGGGCCTGCCCGAAACCATGGGGCTGCTTGGCGCGCCCCTTTTCCCATAAGAGGGCGCTATGGCTGGTTTGAAATCGCTAAAGAAACGCCGCCGTATCCAGCTGATTTTGCTGGCATTTGTGCTGGTGGGACTGACGACGTTTTTGGTTGGCTACGCCTTTCGCGATGGCATCAACTTTTTCCGCAGCCCTTCGCAGGTGC
>JAIXVS010000180.1 GCA_027482795.1 Rhodobacter sp. | reverse complement strand
GATCTGAAATACGCAGGCTGGTCGGATGCCGATTTTCGCGCCGCTGGCTTTCGCGCGGTTCCGGGTGCTGTGGTGCGCAAATCTGCCTATATCGCGCGCGGCGTGGTATTGATGCCGTCTTTCGTCAACCTTGGCGCCTATGTCGATGAAGGCACCATGGTGGACACATGGGCCACAGTTGGGTCTTGCGCGCAGATTGGCAAGAATGTGCATCTGTCGGGCGGGGTTGGCATTGGCGGGGTGTTAGAACCCATGCAAGCAGGCCCAACCATTATCGAAGATAACTGCTTTATCGGCGCGCGCAGCGAAGTCGTCGAAGGCTGCATCGTGCGTGAAGGCTCGGTTTTGGGCATGGGCGTGTTTATTGGCAAATCCACCAAAATCGTCGACCGCGCAACGGGCAGCGTGACCTATGGTGAGGTGCCAGCGGGGTCAGTTGTGGTGGCAGGGTCGATGCCATCGACGAATGGCATCAACCTGTATTGCGCGGTGATCGTGAAACAAGTAGATGAGCAGACGCGCAGCAAAACATCGATTAACGAGTTGCTGCGCGACTAACAGGCCCGTTAAGGCCTGTTATAGGCGCGCCTAATCCCTTGGCGCGCCGCCTGCAAAGCGGTTGCCTTGCGCATAATCGCAAGGGGCCTCTTGCATCTGCAAATGCAGACCGTCCCCTGTAAAGGGGTGGGCCAGCGCCAATTCCTCGTCAAATTCAATACCCAATCCTGGGGCCTCTGGCGGGATGATGTAGCCGTCTTTCCATTGCAGCGTGTGCTTGATCAGTTTCAAATGAAACGCGCCGCCTGTCTGGATCGTCTCGGCCATCAGGATATTCGGGATCGACGCCGCCAGATGAATATTCGCCGCCCATTCCACGGGGCCAGCGTATAGGTGGGGCGCAATCTCGGCGTTGAACACCTCGGCCATAGCGGCCACTTTCTTGGCCTCCCATATCCCGCCCATGCGCCCCAAGGCGGGCTGCAAAATTTTCACCCCGCCAAGGCGCAGCAGCGCGCCAAACTCGGCCTTGGTCGACAGACGCTCGCCCGTGGCCAAGGGGATACGCACCATGCGCGCCACTTCGGCAAATTCGTGCAGATTGTCTGGTGGGATCGGCTCTTCATACCACAGCGGGTTGTAGGGTTCTAATTCGCGCCCCAAACGGATCGCCCCTGCGGTGGTGAACTGGCCATGCGTGCCGAACAGCAAATCGGCGCGGTCACCAACCGCCTCGCGAATTTTGGCGCAATATTCCACGCTGCGCGAGATGTCCGATAGGGCAGGCTGATGCCCGCCGCGAATGGTATAGGGGCCAGCGGGGTCGAATTTAATGGCCGTGAAGCCTTGGGCCACAGCCTTGGCGGCAGCGCGGGCGTTCATATCGGCGTTCACCCAAAACTCGGCCGCATCATCGCCTTCGTCAGGGTAAAGGTAGGTATAGCTGCGCACGCGGGCGTTCATTTTGCCGCCCAGCAACGCGTAAACGGGCCGCCCCCGCGCCTTGCCCAAAATATCCCAGCAGGCAATTTCCAACCCCGAAAACGCGCCCATCACCGTTGGGTCTGGCCGCTGAGTGAAGCCTGCCGAGTAGGCGCGGCGGAACATCAGTTCGATGTTTTCGGGATTTTCACCTTCCATATGGCGGTGGAACACATCCTCGATCACGGCGCGCATTGCATCGGGGCCAACAGTGCTGGCATAGCATTCGCCGTACCCCACCAGCCCCGTATCGGTGGTCAGTTTCGGAAAAATCCAATAGCGCCCGCCCCAGCCCGGGGCAGGGGGGGATACCACGAAAATCTCTAGATGCTTTAGTTTCATTCAGGCCTCCCGTTTTGGGGCAGGCTAGGGCAGGATTTGGGCCTGCACTGGTCTATCTGCGACCAAACATGTCGGCCATATCATGCAAAGATTGTGCAAGCAGGTCTGGGGCCGCAAAGAATGGTGCATGGCCGCAGGGCAGATGGCGCAGGGGCAGACCTGCCGCCATGTGCATTTGATAGGCTGGTGAAATAGCGCGGTCATCATCGCAGATAATCGCGGCGCGGAGAAAAGGTGCAGGCAGATCAGGCAGCGCGGTTTGCACGGGCTGTAATGGGTCTGTGCGCAGGCCAGCGGCATGGGCGGCGGGGTCTGGGCAGCCGTTGAAAAAGAGGCGCGCCGCCATGTCAGGGTCAAACCCATAGCCCCCATCCACGCGCCGAATGGCGGGGCCAAGGGCGTCATTTGGGGCTGCGCGGCGCAGGTCGGCCACGGATTTACCAGCGCTTGGGATAAAGGCGCATAGGTAAATGACACCCGCAAAATGGCCCTGCGCGGCAAGGGCTGCGGCATGGGCGATAAACCCGCCTGCCGAATGGCCCACCAGAATTGCCCCTTTCGGCGCGCTGGCCACGATAGCCGCCGCATGTTCGGCCAGTGTATCGCCCTGCAACGATACCGCCTGTGCCGCATGGCCTTTTGCCGCCAAAGCAGGCAGCACCGCGCGCCAAACCCCAGCGCGGTGACATGCGCCGTGGATCAAGATAAACTCAGACATGACCAATGCGCGCCAAAAATGCGGCAATCAGTGCGCCGTAGGCATCAGGCTGGTCCAGCATGGGCAAATGGCCCACCCCGCGCATCAGGTGAAATTCAGCGCCGGGAATCAAATCTGCCGTCTCGCGCACCAAATTGGGCGGGGTTGTGCCATCATTCGCGCCTGCAATAACTAAGGTCGGCAGGCGCAGCGCGGCGGTGGGCGTGTAAAAATCTGTCCCCGCAATGGCGCGGGCTGCGCCAATCCAACCATCAGGTGCGGTTTGCACCAGCATGTCGCGCAGCATGGGCATCTTGGGGTGATCCCGCCACGCGCGGCCCAGCATCCGCTCCATCGCGCCATTGGCATAAGGTTCTAGCCCCGTGCGCGCAATCTCGTCGCAGCGGGCGTTCCATAACTCGGTCGTGCCGATTTTGGCGGCGGTGTTCGACAGAACCAACCCGCGCACCAAATCCAGCCGCTTAATCGCCAGACCCTGCGCAACCAGCCCGCCCAAGGACACACCGACGACTACCGCATCGCGCAGATTGAAATGATCCATCAATCGTTCAACATCGCGGATCATCGCCCCCATTTGATAGGGCGGCGGGGGTGCGTCTGATGCGCCATGCCCGCGCAAATCCATGGTCAGAACACGCAAATTGGGCGGCAAGGGCATATCCGCCCACAAACCGCTATGCGTGCCTAGCGCATGTATCAAAACAATAGGCGGTGCGGATGCATCCCCGCGCAGATCGGCGTTTAGGCGAATATCGGGTAAGTAAACAAGTGCCATTTAGCGCACCCTTGCTATAAAGTCATGGATCAGCGCGATGCTTTCGTCCTCGTCCAGAAACGGAATATGCGCGCGGTTTGGGATGGATGCGTAGAGCATATCAGGGCGGCGGTGGCGCATTTCTTGTGCAGTTTGAGCCGACAGCAAATCGGAGTTTTCGCCGCGCAATAGCCCAAGGGGCAGGCCCGCGCAGGCATCAAACAGCGGCCATAGGTCTGGCGCAGGGCCGTTGAACGCAGCTAAGAATGCTTGCCGCAATTGCGGGTCATAGGTGATGCGCAGACCATCCGCCGATTGCACGTAATGCAACTGCGCCTCTTGCAGCCAGCGGCTGGGCGGAACCTGCGAAAAGCCCGCCATAAGATCGGGCAATTTCGCGGCCAGTGCTGCGTGGGTTTTGGCAGCGGGGTTGCGTCCCAAATAGTCAAAGATGCGGGTGAGGCCCTGTTTTTCGATGACGGGCCCTATATCATTTAGGCACAGCCCCAGCAGGCGGTCTTTCGCCACTGCTGCCAAAAACATGCCAATCAACCCCCCGCGCGAGGTGCCAAGTATTGCCGCCTTTTCCACGCCCAAATGATCCAGCAGCGCAAGCGCATCGGCCCCCTCTTGCGGCACGGTATAACTGGCCGCACCAGACCAGCCAGAAGCCCCGCGCCCACGATAATCCATCCGTATCAGGCGCAGCGGGGGTAAATGCGGGCGCAGATAGTCAAAATCCCCCATCGTGCGGGTCAGCCCGGGTAAGCACAACAGCGGCAGGCCACTGCCTTGGTCATCATAGGCAATTTGGGTGCCGTCGGCAGCGGTAAAGAACTGGGGCATAGCATTTCCTTTGCGCCTATGGGGCCAGAAATTCACGCGGCTTGCAAGCGGGGGCGCACAGGCATACATCGCCACTGCAAGAGGAGTGAAGCCCATGGTCGATGCAAGCTTAGAAAAACGCGAACCGTCCAAACGGATTGGCGCGCTGCGCGGGCTTTTGCCATTTATCCGCCCGTATCGCGCCATGGCCATACTGGCGGGGGCCGCGCTGATTTTGACATCGGCTGTCAGCCTGACCCTGCCCTTGGCCGTGCGCCGTGTGGTGGATGGGTTTTCGGCGGGCGACTATCAACTGGTCGATACCTATTTTGCCGCTGCCCTTGCCATTGCGGCGCTGCTGGCGCTGGGCACAGGCGTGCGGTATTTTTATGTGACGAAATTTGGCGAGCGGGTTGTGGCCGATATCCGCAAGGCGCTGTTTGACCGCGTCATCAGCATGTCGCCTGCCTTTTTTGATGATATTCTAACGGGCGAAGTGCTGTCGCGCATTACTACCGATACCACGCTGATTTTGTCGGTCATCGGATCATCGGTTTCCGTCGCCCTGCGCAATATCTTAACCCTTATCGGCGGAATTGTTTTGCTCGCGCTGTCATCGGGGAAACTTACGGCGCTGGTATTGCTGATCGTGCCTGCGGTGATTGTGCCGATTGTGGTGCTGGGCCGCCGCCTGCGCAACCTGTCGCGCGATAACCAAGACCTGATCGCGCAATCATCAGGCCGCGCGTCCGAAGCGCTTAGCGCGGTGCAAACAGTGCAAAGCTTTACCCATGAACCCGCCACCATGTCTGATTTCGCCCTTGTGACCGAAGCCAGCTATTCCTCGGCCCGCACGCGCATCATGACGCGGGCGCAAATGACGGTTGTTGTCATTTTCCTGATTTTCGCCGCGATTGTCTGCGTTTTGTGGGTGGGCGCGCGCGATGTGCAATCTGGCGCGATGAGCGCGGGCGAATTGGTGCAGTTTTTGATCTACGCTGTGCTGGTTGCGGGTGCGGTTGGATCGCTGTCGGAAGTTTGGGGCGAATTGCAGCGCGCGGCGGGCGCGACCGAACGTTTGGTTGAACTGCTGGCCGCAAAAGACCCTGTGACAGACCCCGCCAGCCCGCGCGCCCTGCCGCGCCCTGTGCGCGGGGATATCGCCTTTGAAGATGTAGGCTTTGCCTATCCTGCCCGCCCTGAAACCATGGCGCTGGATCATGTCAGCCTGACCATCAAGGCGGGCGAGACTGTTGCGCTGGTTGGCCCATCTGGCGCGGGCAAATCGACCATGCTGCATATGTTGATGCGGTTTTACGACCCTCAATCGGGGCGCATCACGCTTGATGGAATTGATCTGCGCGATATGGCACGATCAGATTTTCGCGCCGCCATGGCGCTGGTGCCGCAAGACCCGATGATCTTTGCCACGTCGGCCTATGAGAACATTGCCTTTGGCCGCGCAGGTGCCAGCCGCGCCGATGTAGAGGCTGCCGCAAAGGCCGCCGCTGCGCATGATTTTATCACCGCCTTGCCGCAGGGCTATGGCACCTATCTGGGCGAACGTGGCGTGATGCTGTCGGGCGGGCAAAAGCAGCGCATTGCCATTGCCCGCGCGATTTTGCGCGATGCCCCCGTTCTGCTGCTGGACGAGGCGACATCGGCGCTGGATGCAGAATCGGAACGCGCGGTGCAGCAGGCGGTAGACCATATGGCGGCTGGGCGTACGGTGCTGGTCGTGGCGCACCGCTTGGCCACGGTAAAGCGGGCCGACCGCATTGTTGTGTTTGAAAACGGCCGCATGGTGGCCACGGGCACGCATGATGCGCTGGTCGCCGAAGGTGGGCTTTATGCGCGGCTGGCGCGGCTGCAATTTACCGATGGCAGCGAGGTCATTTAAATTAACTTTCGGGTGGTCACACAGCTGTTGCACCGCTAAGCTACCACAGGTTGATAATCATACCGCTGTGGTGGAACGAAAGGACGTTGACATGGGACTGTGGAGCTTTGTGAAGGAAACGGGATCGTCGTGGTTTGGTGGCAAAGCAAATGCCGAAACCCCGCCAGATGGCGCTGTGATTAAGGCCGAAATGGAGAAAATCGGGCTGGACACGAAAGGCATCGATTTGAAAGTTGATGGCGACAAGATTGTGGTCGAAGGCAAGGCCGTTTCCCCCGAAGTTAAGGAAAAAATCATTGTCGCGGCGGGCAATGTGCAAGGTGTTGCGCAGGTTGAAGCATCTGCTGATGGGCCAGAGCCTGTGTTCCATGTGGTGAAAAAAGGCGACACGCTGTCTGAAATTGCCCAAAAAACCTTGGGCAAAGCCAGCCGCTACCCCGAGATATTCGAGGCAAACCGCCCGATGCTGACGCATCCAGATAAAATCTATCCTGGCCAAACGCTGCGCATCCCAGCAAAATAAGGCGTTTCGCGCCGCAATTTGGCGTTGCGCCACGCCGCTGTGGCGCAACGTTTTTCGTGGCAAGGCAACTCGCCACTTGCAATATTTGTCCCGCACGCCAATCTACCCAAAATCCCCCGCACAGAGGGGCGCTTTTTGGGAGGAAGGCTATGGGAGTGTTTGCATCGCGCGCCGATGTCGCGGCGATCGAGGCGGAAATGCCATGGGATCAGCGCGGGATGCCCGTCTCGATCTATGGGTTTTTATCGCAAACCAAGGCCAATTTTGGCCCGCGCAATGCGATTACCTTTCAAATCGAATCAAAACCGCAATCGCCCGCCAAAACCCTAACCTGGGATGCGCTTCATGCGCGGGTGACGCAGGCCGCCAATCTGTTTCGCAGCCTTGGCGTGGGCGAGGATGACGTTGTCGCCTATGTGCTGCCCAACAGTTTGGAAACCGCAGTCGCCTTTTTGGCGGGGGCCACGGCGGGCAAGGTAAACCCGATTAACCCGCTGCTTGACCCGGCCCAAATTGGCGCGATCCTGCACGAGACGAAGGCCAAGGTCGTGGTCACCCTGCGCGCCTTTCCCAAAACCGATGTGCCGCAGAAACTGGCGGCAGCACTGGCCTATGCGCCCAATGTTCACACGGTGTTAGAGGTGGATTTGCTGGGCTATATCGGGGGGGCCAAGCGGTTTATCGTGCCCCTAATCCGCCCGAAAAACCCAGCCAGCCACGCCGCCCGTGTGCTGGATTTTAACGCCGAATGCGACAAGCAACCCGCAGATCGGCTGACATTCAAGGATCGAACAACCGACCATTTCGCAGCCCTGTTCCACACAGGCGGCACCACGGGTATGCCAAAGGTCGCCCAGCACAAAGCCAGCGGCATGATCTATAACGGTTGGCTGGGCAAAAAGCTGCTGTTCAAAGAAACCGATGTCGTGATTTGCCCGCTGCCGCTGTTTCACGTGTTTGCCGCCTATCCCATTATGATGTCGGCCATTGCGTCGGGCTTTCATGCGGTGTTTCCAACGCCTGCGGGCTATCGCGGGGCGGGGGTGTTTGACAACTTCTGGAAGTTGATCGAACGCTGGGGCGTGACTTATATGGTCACAGTGCCCACCGCCCTTTCGGCGCTGATGCAGCGGCCTGTGAATGCCGATGTGTCCAGCCTGCGGGGGGCATTTTCAGGCTCTGCCCCGCTGCCCATAGAACTGTTCAATCGGTTCGAGGCGGCAACAGGCGTGCAAATTGTCGAAGGTTATGGCATGACCGAGGCCACCTGCCTTGTATCCATCAACCCGCCCGAAGGCGGCAAGAAAATTGGCTCGGTTGGCCTGCCGTTTCCCTATACGCGGGTCAAGATCATGACCTTTGACGCCACGGGCGGCGCGCATGAATGCGGGCCAGATGAAGCGGGCGAAATTTGCGTAACCTCACCCGGTGTGGTGACAGGGGCCACCTATACCGAGGCGGATAAGAACAAAGATCTGTTCGCGGGCGAATATCTGCGCACGGGTGATTTGGGGCGGATGGATACCGATGGCTATTTGTACATCACGGGCCGCGCCAAAGACATTATCATTCGCGGCGGCCACAACATTGACCCTGCAATGATTGAAGAGGCGCTGATGGCCCATCCGCTGGTGGCTTTTGTTGGCGCAATTGGTCAGCCCGACCAACATGCGGGCGAAGTGCCCTGCGCCTATGTGGAACTGGTTAAAGATGCCAGCGTGACCAGTGCCGACCTTATGACCTTTGTCGAGGCGCGTATCCATGAACGCGCAGCAGTGCCCAAGTATCTAGAAATTATTCCCGAAATGCCAAAAACAGGGGTTGGCAAAACGTTCAAACCAGATTTGCGGCGCATGGCGATCACCCGCGTCTACAATGCCGCCTTGGCCGAGGCAGGGCTATCGGCCCATGTGGCGGCGGTGATTGAGGATAAAAAGCGCGGTTTGGTGGCACAAATCGCTGCACCCGCTGGTGAAAGCGATGCAGCGATTGGTGCGGTTTTGGCGCAGTTTATCCAGACCTGGGAACGCGCGGCTTAGGCCGCACGCTGCCTTCGGGTGGGGCCATAACCACGATGGTGGGCGTGGCCGCGGGCGCTGCGGCAGTTTTTGGCGCAGCAAACAGCCCCGCAAGGCCGATAGCTGGCGCGGCTTTGTCTGGGTTCGCGTTGCGCAAAACTGCCATAGATTTAGACAGCAGCGCGCGCCCCTGTTCGGGGGGCAACACCACGCTTTCCGCACCCGTTGCCGAAAGCATCACAAGCCGCCCCTTTAGCGCCAAAATAGCGCGCCAATATTCGCCGATATTGGCATCTTTGATGCGCAGCAGCACAGCTGTGTCTTCGGTTTCAGACGAGGTGACCACCGCATCCGAGGCGTTCCCTGAAGACGCAAGCATCCCGCGCCCCTGATCGGATGTAAAGAACCGCGTCAGCGCCACTGGCCCCGCGTCCAGCGCCGCGCCAGACCCCGTTGCGCCCACGCTGGCGGTGATCAGCGCAGGCGTTGCGCTGGATGTGGCAGAACACCGCCCCATCAGCACAACGGCGCTGCCTGCACCATCGGTGCTGGCCTGCGGGTTGGCGCAGTATCCAGCAGGTGCGGCCACCTTAATGTCGCCGCCCTGCACCACAACGCTGCGCGGCTGCGTGCCCAGATCCATACCCGCGCAGGCCGTAAGGCCCGCACAAGCCATAGCCAGCGCGCTATTGGTCCATATAGACATGAGCCTCTGCCTTTGCGCCAGGGTGGGTTACAGCGCCAAAACGTGCGCCACCAACAAGCTTGGCAAATTTCCAAATAGCCCCTGTGGCATATTGGGTTGGGCGCGGGCCTTTCCACAGCGCTTTGCGGGCAGCCAGTTCTGCGTCGCTCAAGGCGACCGAAAGTTCACCCGTAATGGCATTCAGCGTAATCATATCGCCGTTTTGCAACAGGGCGATGGGGCCGCCATGCGCGGCCTCTGGCCCAACATGGCCCACGCAGAACCCGCGCGTTGCCCCCGAAAAACGGCCATCAGTGATCAGCGCCACCTTTTTGCCCATGCCTTGGCCCGACAGGGCGGCGGTGGTGGACAGCATCTCGCGCATACCGGGCCCGCCAGCGGGGCCTTCGTTGCGGATCACAATCACTTCGCCTTCGTTATAGGCGCGCTGCTTTACCGCCTCGAACGCGTCTTCTTCGCATTCAAACACGCGGGCGGGGCCAGTGAACACCTGCTCGGCAGGCGACATACCTGCCACTTTCACAATGGCCCCTTCGGGGGCCAAGTTGCCCTTCAGGCCCACAACGCCGCCCGTGGCCGTGATTGGGGTCGAGACGGGGTAGATCACGCGCCCATCAGCATCGCCCGTAATTTCGGAAAGTTCCTCGCCAATGGTGCGGCCCGATGCGGTGATGCACTCTTCGTGCATCAGGCCCGCTTTCATCAGTTCCTTCATCACAACAGGCACGCCGCCCACTTCGTACAGGTCTTTTGCCACGTATTTCCCGCCAGGGCGAAGGTCTACGAAATAGGGGGTGTCGCGCATGATGTCGGTCACGTCGAACAGATCAAAATCAATCCCTGCCTCATGCGCAATGGCGGGAAGGTGCAGGGCGGCGTTGGTGGAACCGCCCGTGCAGGCCACGACGCGGGCGGCATTTTCCAGCGACTTGCGCGTGACAATATCGCGCGCACGGATGTTCTTTTCGATCAGGTTCATCACAGCCACGCCCGATGCCTCGCCGTACTGGTCGCGCGATTCGTATGGGGCAGGCGCGCCTGATGAATTCAGCAGCGCAAGGCCAATGGCTTCGGACACGCAGGCCATGGTGTTGGCGGTATATTGCGCGCCGCAGGCCCCCGATGATGGGCATGCCACACGTTCCAAAATGGCGAGTTCCGCTTCGGAATAATCGCCCGCTTGCAGGCGGCCCACGGCCTCGAACACGTCTTGCACTGTTACGTCTTTGCCGTTCAGGCGGCCCGGCAGGATTGATCCGCCATAGATAAACACCGATGGCACGTTCAACCGCACCATCGCCATCATCATGCCCGGCAGCGATTTATCGCAGCCTGCAAGACCCACCAGCGCGTCATAGCAATGCCCGCGCATGGTCAGTTCCACCGTATCGGCAATTGCATCGCGGCTGGCAAGGCTGCTGCGCATCCCTTCATGCCCCATCGCAATACCGTCCGTCACGGTAATGGTGGTAAACTCGCGCGGAGTGCCGCCGCCCTTTTTCACGCCATGTTTCACAATCTGCGCCTGACGGTTCAGCGAGATGTTGCACGGCGCCGCTTCGTTCCAACAGGTGGCCACGCCCACCCATGGCTGATGAATCTCTTCCTCGGTGATGCCCATCGCATAGAAGTAACTGCGATGCGGCGCGCGGGCTGGCCCTTCGGTCACATGGCGCGAGGGAAGCTTGGATTTGTCAAAACGGGTGTTGATCGTCATGGATGGATCCCTTGTTCAGTTGCAAAAGGGATAAAGGGCCAAAGCCCGCGCCGCAAGCCGCTTGCTGCGCTGGCTGCATATTTGTTGCGCATATCCAATACGGTATTGTTGCACGGTTTTGGACAGTGATTGTTAACCCTTTGGCAATACTTGCGGCTGTATTGCGGCGATTGTTGCCAGAATATGCATAAATCGCACGATTCTGCCGCAAAGCCCCGCCAAATTGATCACAAACTCACCCTTTCCCCGCCACAGACCCGCCCAAGCTATGCCCTAATTGCCCTTCAAAACGAAACAAATCTACTGCCACGCCGTTTGGGGATTACAATGGACAGACTTACAGAAATGGAAGCTTTTGCTACGGTCGTTGACCAAGGCGGGTTTACAGATGCTGCCAAAAAGATGGGAATTTCTAAATCTGCCGTCTCTAAACATGTCTCGGCGCTGGAGGCGCGGCTTGGCGCGCGTCTGCTGAACCGCACCACGCGCCGCGTCAGCCCCACGGAAATTGGCCTTGCCTATTATGACCGCGCCCGCCGTGTTTTGAACGATGCAGGCGATGCGGATGCGCTGGTCACCTCGATGCAGTCGGCACCTTCGGGGCAACTGCGCATTTCTGTGGCAACAGATTTCGGATCGAACTTGCTATCACCCATCTTGGGCGACTTTTTATCCGAATACCCCGATGTCACGGTGAATATGGTATTGAACAACCGCTTTGTTGAACTGATTTCCGAAGGGTTCGATATGGCGATTCGCATTGGCGATTTGGAAGACAGCAGTATGCGCGCGCGCAAGCTGACCGAAACGGTCTACCGCATGATCGCCAGCCCAGCCTATTTTCAAAAGCATGGCCGCCCGATGCGGCTGGAAGATTTGAATGAACATCGCTTGCTGCACTATTCCAACCAAGCCAGTGGTAACTTTTGGCGAATCACCTCGCCATCAGGCGAAAAGCGGGTGATCCGTTCGGCAGGTTGGTTGACAATGAACGATGGTCAATCACTGATGAACGCCGCCGTTTCGGGCCTTGGCATTGCGTATTTGCCGCATTTCCTGTGCGCCGAGGCTTTGCGCGATGGTTTGGTGCAAGAGGCAATTCCGAACCTGCCCGCCGATCCTAGCGGGATTTATGCAGTCTACCCCCCTGGGCGGTTCACCCAACCCAAAGTGCGCGCCTTTATCGACTTTTTGGCGCGGCGCTTTTCAGACATGCCCGTTTTGCAATAACGCACCTGCCGCGCGGTAATGATACTGGCCCATCTCGGCCATGCCCATGCGCGCATACAGCGCGCGGGCAGGGGCGTTGGCGCGGGTTACAACCAAGGATAGATGCGCCGCGCCAAAGCTGCTTGCCCATAGCGCGGCGCGGGTAATCAGCTTTTGCGCAAGGCCGTTGCGGCGATGATCTGGCAGCACTTCCAACGCGTGAATCATGGCATGATCGCCTGCAATGGCCACAAAACAAACCCCCGCAGGTTGATCGCCGTGGCGCACCAAAATTGCGGTTTTGGGGCCGGGCGCGCGGGCCATAACATCCAGCCGCGCAGGGCCAATGCCCGCTGCCGCCCAAACCTCACGGGTGATGGCAAGTGGTGGCCAATGTGGGTAGGTATGCGATATCTCCGTATCGCGGCGCAGGATGTCTTGGGTACCTGCGCCATAGCCAACCACGGGGTCAACGATATCATACCCCCGCTGGGCCAGCGCAGCGTCCAGCCCAAAATCGCCCCCATCTGGCCAAATGGCAAACAGCGGCGATTGGGCCATATCGCGCATCGCGCCCTCGGCTGCGTCCAAATCGGCATCGGTAAAACGCGCGTTCACGCTGGCCGCTGACACGCGTTTGCCCCCGCCCGCCCCATCGCGCAGGGTAAAGGGGCCCATGTCAAACGCGCGCGCGGGCGGCCAAGTGGCCTGAACCACATCTGCCAAATTCATTTGGCAAAGGCTGCGGTTAATTCCCCCATCGCGGCAGCAATTTGGCCCGCATCTGTGCCGCGCACCACCAAATTCGTGCCCTGCGCCCCGTCGCGCACAAAGGGATATGATCCCATCGACAGATCGGGATAGCGCGCGGCGATATCGCCAAATCGTGCGGCAATATCACCTTCGCCCGTCATCACCCGCAGGCTGTCCGACAGCAGCGGCGCGCCGCCCGTGAGTGTGGGCAGCACCGAGGCGACCATTGCTTGAAAAATCGACGGAACCCCCGCCATCACATGCACATTTTCCACTGAAAACCCGGGCGCGGTGGACACAGGATTATCAATCAGCACCGCGCCATCTGGAATGCGCGCCATGCGCTGGCGGGCGGCGTTAAACTCGTGTCCAACCTTTTGGTAATGTGCAGTCAGCAGGGCCATGGCATCGGCGCGATGCGAGATGCCAATGCCAAAGGCCGCCGCAATCGCATCGGCGGTGATGTCATCATGCGTGGGCCCAATGCCGCCCGATGTAAACACATGCGTATAGGCCCCCCGCAGCGCATTGACCGCTGCCACAATCGCGTCTTGGTCATCGGCGACCACCCGCACCTCGCGCAAATTTATGCCGCGCCCCGTCAGCGCCCCCGCCAGAAAATGCGTGTTGGTGTCATGGGTGCGGCCCGACAAAATCTCGTCGCCGATCACCAGCATTGCGGCGGTGGGGTTGGTCATCTCATGCTCCTGTTTTCAGCAATCTTTGTGCCGTTTCATCACATAATCGCAAGGGCAATCGTGCGGCACTGGCAAATCCCTGCCATTGGCATTATCTTTCGCCAAAATCAGAGGTGCGAGTTGGACGATCTTCGGGGCCGCGTAACAAAAGACGGTATTCGTATCTATGAAGATGCGGATTTTGCAGGGATGCGCGTGGCAGGGCAGATTGCCGCGCAGATTTTGGATGATGTCGGCCCGCTGGTGGTGGCAGGGGTCACCACCGCCGCCTTGGACGATTTTATCCGCAGCGAGGTGGCGCGCCATGGCGTTGTATCTGCCACAATCGGCTATCGCGGGTATCAGCACGCCAGCTGTATTTCCGTCAACCATGTGGTCTGTCATGGCATTCCAGGCAGTAAGGTGCCAGGGCGGTCATCGGATATCATCCAAGAGGGTGATATTCTAAACATCGACGTCACCGTAATTGTCGACGGCTGGTTTGGGGATTCATCGCGCATGTATACGGCGGGCAGCGCCAAACCCTTTGCGCAGCGGCTGATTAAGGTAACGCATGAATGCCTGATGCGCGGGATTGCGGCGGTGAAACCTGGCAATACCTTTGGCGATATTGGCCATGCGATCCAAACCTTTGCCGAAGAAAACCGCTGTTCCGTTGTGCGCGATTTTTGCGGTCACGGCCTTGGCCGCGTCTTCCACGCCCCGCCCAATGTGCTGCATTACGGGCGCGCAGGTACGGGGGCTGTGCTGGAAGAGGGGATGTTTTTCACCATCGAACCGATGATAAACCTAGGCAGGCCAGAAACAAAAGTGCTGGCGGATGAGTGGACGGCGATCACCCGCGATAAATCCCTATCCGCGCAGTTTGAACATTCGATTGGGGTTACGGCAACAGGATGCGAGATTTTTACCACCTCGCCCAAAGGGCTGTTTTTCAGCTAGGCCTTGCGCAGAATGGTGACCACAGTGTCGCCCTGCTAATCGGAAGTGCTTTTCGGATTCAGCACAAAACCCGATCCTGCGTCCTTTGGCCCCATAACACGGGTAGCCAAGTTAGGCGCGGGCTCGCTTCCGCGCTCATGCCTTTTCACTAAAACGATCTTGCCACTTTGGTAGCGCCGCTCATGTTCACTAACCCAATGCCTCACAGTCCCATTCCGTTGTTCCCTAGGTAGCCGCTCGAAATTCAGCCTAGCCTGCCGCTCGCGCATGTGCGCGATGGCATGGGGCCCAATTCGGATTGTGAGATGGGATTTCTGCGCACCAGTCACCCAAGTTTTATTGAACTTTCGGGCGGTTTTCATGCCTTTGGCTGTGAAGGTTTCGGTCTCAACGGAGATAATTCCGCCCAAATCAGGTGACACCAACATCGCGAAAAGGGTGTGGGGGATGAACAGGTCATATCTTGTGTGTTCTACATGCAATATCTGCATGGCATCGACTACTTCATTCGGGTAACCGATTTTCGAAAAAAATCCGAGTACTGATGTGAATGGCTCATAGCTCATGTTGTCGAAATCTAATCTGCCGTCAGTATTTCTTTCAACTTTTAATGACCCGAGCGGGTCGATGTATTTTCCTTCGACAGGATTACCAAATAGTGTGATCCTCAAATGGTCTGCACTTCGATCGTCAAAAAGAAAGCCGCGCAGTCCGTCATCAAGCCGACCGTCAAGGCCGTTGGTCCAGTTTGATTTCCGTTCAAAGCGCGCGTCTACCATTACTCGGCAGTCGAACTCGACCCAAGTCACCTTTGCAGGTAAAGATATTTCGCTAAGAATAGCTGTAATGGTGGCGTTAGGAAATTCGCCTTTGTCTTGCACAAAATCGTGCAATGTATCAGCATATTCGGCAGCGAGATGATCCATCAAATAAACCTTGGCTTGCTGCAAAGCATCGAGTGAATATTCTCGAAAGGCCTGAAAACTGGTCGACCAAGCAACGTGCCAAACTGGATCCTCGCGCTCATTAGACTTGTTGGCCAGTGACGCGCCATAGGTAGCAATGAGTGTCTTATAAAGCATGGCAGGTTTTCCAGAAACACTTGGGCGCACCGTAACTTTCGCCCAACGATAGCAAATCTCGCCTGAACACGTCTACCAAAGATGCACTGCAGATCACTTTGGCGCGGGCGTTTTCGCCCTTAACCCTTGCGCAGAATTGTGACGATAGTGTCGCCATAGCGGCGCTGGTCTAGGCTTTCCAACCCCTGCGGGATGGTGGGGGGCGTGTTTTCTTCCCACACAATCAGCGCGTCTTCGGTCAGCTGCGCCAGCCACGGCGGCAAGGCAGCCTCGCCCATGGCCTTGCCATAGGGCGGGTCTAGAAAGACCAAATCATACTGGTCAACGGGCGCTGGGCGCAGGGCGTCTTGGCGCAGAATCGTGGTCCGACCCTCGGCGCGCATCAAACCGATGTTCCGCGTCAGCAGCGCCAGCGCGGTGCGGCCATTTTCGACAAAAGTCGCATGTTCCGCCCCGCGCGACAGCGCCTCTAGCCCCAATGCGCCCGTGCCTGCAAACATATCCAGCACGCGCGCGCCTTGGACGGGGCTGCCATAACCGCCGTTGATCAGCAGGTTGAAAATAGCCTCGCGCACACGGTCGGATGTGGGGCGCAGGTGGGCGGCTGCATCGCCAGCGCCGACTTCGGCCAGTTTTAGCCCCCGCGATGCGCCGCCGATAATCCTCACTTCAGCAGGTCTTTGATCGGAATTTGTGTATCGGCCACATCGGCCTTGGCGGGGGATTTGCCCTGTTCGATCAACCGCTTACCCACCATATAGCCGCGCGGATCGTTCATGGCATCCACCGCCAGCAGCCTATCGCCGCTGTAATACCAGAACGATATCGCCTCGCCATCTGGCCCGCGCGTGATGATGTTGTCATAGCCCGCATTCAGCCCCGCGATCTGCAATTTGCAATCGTATTGGTCTGACCAGAACCACGGCTTTGCCAGATAGGGCGTGTTTGCGCCCAGAATATTGGCCGCAACAGCCTCGGCCTGATCTATCGCATTGCCAACCGATTCCAGCCGAATGCGCCCGCCCTTATAGGGGAAAGACGCGCAATCGCCTGCCGACCAAATGGCGGGGTCAGACGTGCGGCCAAAATCGTCGGTTGCAATGCCGTTGTCGATGGTCAGCCCAGCGGTTTGCGCCAGTTCCGCATTGGGCGTCACCCCCACGCCCACAATCACAAAATCGGAAGCAATCTCGCGCCCATCTGTCAGGCGTACGCCCTGCGCGCGGGTATCGCCCAAAATGCGATCCAGCCCCGTGCCTTCATGAATTTCCACCCCATGCGCGCGGTGCAGCGCGGCGATATAGGCCGATGTTTCGGGGGCCGCGACGCGCTGCAAAATACGCGGAGCCGCCTCGATCACATGCACGGCAAGCCCCAGCTTACAGGCGACGGCAGCAGCCTCAAGCCCGATATAGCCGCCGCCGACGATCACCACGCGGCGGCCTGCCACACATTCGGGCTTCATCGCATCGACATCGGCCAAGTTGCGCACCGTATATACCCCCGCCAGCGCCCCGCCAATGGCAGCAGGCAGGCGGCGCGGGGTTGACCCTGTGGTCAGCGCCAAATGGTCATAGGGCATCAACTCGCCCGCAACTGTTACAGTTTTGCCAACAGGATCAATGGCCGAAACGGCCTGACCCAAGCGCAGGGTAATGTTGTTTTCGGCATAAAATTCGGAGCTGCGCAGCCACAAACGGTCTGCCTCCATTTCGCCCATCAAATAGGCTTTGGACAGGGGGGGGCGCTGATAGGGCGGGGCGGTTTCGCTGCCAATTATGGTGATGGGGCCATCATATCCCAGCGCCCGCGCCTTGGCCGCCAGCGCAGCCCCTGCTTGGCCCGCGCCCACAATAACGATGCCGCTCATCATTCCTCCTCTGGCCTTATCTGGCACAAGCTCTATATTTGGCACAGACAAAACACATGCACGAAAGGGCGGCAAGATGACACTGCAAGTAGGGGCGAAATTGCCCGACGCAAAGCTGATGCAAATGGGCGCAAAAGGCCCAGAGCAGGTGGATTTGGCCGCCAAGCTAAAAGGCCGCAAGGTTGTGATTTTCGGCCTGCCTGGCGCCTATACGGGCACTTGCACCACCGCCCATGTGCCCAGCTTTATCCGCACCAAAGCGGGCTTTGATGCCAAAGGCGTGGACGAGGTTATTTGCCTATCGGTCAATGACCCCTTTGTGTTGGGCGCTTGGGCTGACAGCACGGGCGGGGCAAAGGCAGGGATCACCTTCGTTGGCGATAGCGACACCAGCTTTACCAAGGCCATCGATATGGAATTGCACCTGCCGCATATCGGGCTGAACCACCGCTCGAAACGCTATGCGCTGTATGCGGTTGATGGCGTGGTTCAGGTGATGCACCACGGCGAGGAATCGGGCCAGTGCGAGATTTCGGGCGGCGAGGCTATGCTGGCCGCGATCTAAACGGCGATAAGGGCGGCTTAAGCCGCCTTTGCCAAAAGCTGTGCTTCAATGGCAGGCGACCATAGTGCGACACCGCCGATGAATGTATCGGCGGTGGCCATGGCGCTTAGGCCAAGGCTGTTTTCCAAATAATCGCGCATCGCGGCATATTTGCGCTTTGGGTTTGCGCCATGCCACGCAATCGCGCCGCCTTTGGCCAAAACCTTTTGCGCAAGCGCGGTGTTTTGCGCCAAGGCGGCGGTCGTCGGCTCTCCAGCGATAAAGACAAAATCCATCGCGCCATGGCGGGCCACAAAATCGCGCGCAACGATCAGGTTGGTATCGCCGATCACTTGGGTAAAGCGCGGGCGATTCTTGTCACTTATCTTTGCACCGATCTGATCGAAGGCCAGCCGTGCAGGCCGCCCAGAAAACCCTGCATCCATGTCGTCCTCTGGGAAATATTCCAGCGAGATGACGCGCGAGTGTGGTAATAGCGACAGCATAAATTCTGCCGTTGCGCCAGAATGCGTGCCAATGTCAAAGATGGTCTTTGGTTGCAGGTGCAGCAGCGCGGCGGCAAGCGCGGTGTAATCTTGACCCGCCAG
>JAIXVS010000157.1 GCA_027482795.1 Rhodobacter sp. | reverse complement strand
GTAAAGCCTAATGGCCCAAAGGCGTGGCATCTCTGTGCCGCGCCTATTGGCAAAGCCATTGCGCGCGCCTTTTTTGTGTGTATATTAAACATATGAAACGCGGGCCAGACTTGGAATGGAACGAGGCAAAGCGCCAAGCCACGCTCACCGACCGCGCGGTTGATTTCGCCGATGTGTCTGCATTGGATTGGGACAGCGCGCTAACCCGCGAAGACAACCGCCAAGGCGAGCCGCGTTTTGTGACGCTTGGGGCCATCCATGGCCGCCTGCATGTATTGGCGTGGTGTTGGCGCGGCGAAAGTCTGCGCGTGATCAGTCTGCGCAAGGCGAATGCGCGAGAGGTAAATTTATATGAACAATCCTAAGGCCTATATCGGCCCAGATGATGAGGTTGCGGAACTTGACAGCGCTTGGGTTTTGGCCGCCAAGCGGGGCCGTCCGCCCATGCCCTCACCGCTGCGCAAACAGCGGGTGAACATTATGCTGGACGCCGACCTTTTGGAAAAACTGCGCGCCAGTGGTAAAGGCTGGCAGACGCGGATCAATGCTGCACTGCGCAGGGAAGCAGGGCTATAAATGTCGCCTTTGGCTCCCTTGGCCCGCATTTTGGGGCTACAATGAAAACCTACGCCATCGGTGATATTCACGGCCATTTGGGCCTGCTGCAAGATCTGCATGGCTTAATCGCCGATGATATGGCCGCCTCTGGCCCCGCCCCCATCGTTCATATTGGTGATTTGGTTGATCGCGGGCCAAACAGTGCGGGGGTGATCGAATATCTGCGCGCAGGCATCGCAGGTGGGGCCGATTGGGTTGTGCTGAAGGGCAATCATGACCGCATGTTTGCGGGCTATCTTTCCAGTTTCGACTACCATGATGCGGGGCTGCGGCGCGATTTATCCTATCTGCATCCGCGTTTGGGCGGGGCGGAAACTCTGGCGTCTTATGGGGTGAAAAACGCGGCCGACCGCCCTCTTGCCCCTGTGTGGGAGGAAGCGCGCCTTGCCGTTCCCCAACCCCACCGCGATTTTCTGGCCTCCGTGCCCACGCATTACCTGCGCGGCGCGGCGTTTTTTGTGCACGCGGGCATTAGGCCAGGCATCGCGCTTGCCAATCAGATCGAAGATGATTTGGTTTGGATCAGGCACGAATTTCTAGACGATCCGCGCGATCATGGCCCGCTGATTGTGCATGGCCATACCGCCATTGACACCCCCACCCATTATGGCAACCGCGTGAATATCGATAGTTCTGCCGCCTATGGTGGGCCATTGTCCGCCATTGTGGTTGAGGGGCGCGAGGTGTGGCAGATCACGCCGCAGGGGCGGATGCGGCTGGCCCCATCAGTCTAGCGCGGGCAAATACCCCCACCGCCACCATGGTCAGCGCAACCGCGCCAAACACCCAGAAAAACCCGAAATTCCCCATATAGGGCAGCGCAGGCGAAAGGATCAGCGGCGCGATAATGCCGCCCACCATCCCAGCCGCAATAATCGCAACTGCCGTGCGCGGGTGCCCGCCCATTGTGGCAGATGCCGCCACATACATGCTGGGAAAGAACAGCCCCGCGCAAAAGCCCATCGCCACAAACCCAGCGCTGGGCAGAACCGTGGCGCTGAAAATCGACGCTACCCCGCAGCCCAGCAGCGCAACCGTGGCGGTGGTCAGCGCGGGCAGGCGATGCGCGACGAAGGTCAGCAAAACCCGCGCCACCAGAAAGCCGATGAAAAAGACAGACAGCAGTTCAGCCGCCCGCACCTCGCCCACGCCTGCGCGGATCAGCGCCGTGGGGCCAAGGCCGATTAGGCTGGCCTCAATCGCAATGGCTAGGCCGTGGAAAATCAGTATCGGCCAGTGCGGGGCAAAGGGGGCGGCGGCAATGGCGGCGGCAGGCTCGCCCGCCCCTTTACCCGCGCGCCCCGCAAACACCCAAATCAGCGCGGCTATCCCTGCGCAAATCAAAAAGGTGGGCGCGGGGTTATTGTTCAGCGCCACAAACACCAGCGGCGCGGCAATGGCCCCAATGCCAAAGCAGGCGTTGATTAGGCTAACCATCGCAGGCCCGCGCGGGCCAAAGGCGGCCAAAACGCGCGGGTTAAACACCACTGTCGCAGCCCCATAGCCCGCGCCAAACAACACCCCGCCCGCCAGAATAATGCCAAAATGCGGCCCCCATGCCAGCAGCAGCGATCCTGCCAGCATAGACGCCAGCACATGGCGCGGGGTAATGCGCAGCGGATAGACAAACATCATCCCCACCCCCACCGCGCAGCCAATCCAATGCGATGATACCAGCAGCCCCACGTTGGACACATCCATTGCAAAGGCGCGCGAATAGGCGGGCAAGGTCGGCCCATACAGCGATTGCCCCGCGCCCATCAGAATAAAGCTGGCAATTGCTGCAAACAGCAGGGCGGCATGTGTCTTGATTAAATCGCGCATAGGGTTTCCTTTTTGGCGGTCATGCGCGGGCGCGGGCCGCCTGTCAATTACGGATTGCGCAAGCGAATGCGCGATTGGGTAGATCGCCCTTGTGCATCAATCACCGACAGCGTCACGAATCCCGCGGTTAGGGTCGAAATCATCACCTCTGGCGCGGTCAGCCCTGCCTGCAAGGGCGCATTATTGGCCATAATCGTATAGGGGGCTGTGCCGCCTTCAATCCGCAGCAGAAGGCCCGATTTCATCAGCTCTACCTCGGCCCCATCGGGCGGGAAGATCAGCTTTGGCGCGCCAAGCTTGGCATCAAAGGCCGCGCCGCGCGCACGGAATTCGCGCAGGGGTTCGGGCAACTGATCGCCCGCAACCAGCAGGGTTTCGGGCGGGGCAGGGGGCTGCGGGGTAAGCTGGGGTTTAATCCGCGCAAAGGCTGAAAACAGCACGGGCGCTGCCAAATCTGCCCCCAGCGCGCCTGGCATGGGCGTGCCATCGGGGCGGCCAATCCAAACCCCCACCACATGCGCGCCATCATAGCCAATGGCCCAAGCATCGCGGTTGCCATAAGACGTGCCCGTTTTATAGGCCAGCCGATTGGCAGGCGCGCCCGCAGGGGGGGGCAGGCCCGCCAAAATATCGCCCACTTGCCATGCCGCCGCGCGCGATAAAATGCGCTGGCCCGATCCTTGTGCATTCGGCGTTGCTGTCAGTGGCAGCGCCACCCCGCCCCGTGCAATACCAGCATACAGCTGCACCAAGTCATGTAACGAAACGCCAATCCCGCCCAAAGCAATCGCCAGCCCCGCTTGACCGCTGGGCAGATCATATTGCGCGCCCGCCCGCGACAGGGCCGATAGCAGCTTATCTGGCCCCAGCGCCTGCGTCAGCGCCACGACGGGAATGTTCAATGATTGTTGCAGGGCCGACCGCATCCGCAGCTTACCGCGAAAATGGCGGTCAAAGTTTTGCGGGCGATAGCCGCCAAAATCGGTCGGGCGATCATCAATTAGCGTTTCGGGGTGGCCAAGACCTTCGTCAAAGGCCAGCCCATAGATCAGCGGCTTTAGCGTAGACCCAGGGCTGCGGCGCGCAGTTGTCATATCCACAAACCCCGCCCGCCCATCGGCGCGGTAGGCGGCAGAACCCACCGAGGCAATCACCTCACCCGAGGCATGGTTTGCCACCACAATTGCAATTTGCACCTGCGCACCGATGTTTGAAACAGTCTCTAACGCCAGCGATTCAAGGCTGATTTGCAGGGGCTTGTCCAAAGTAGATTGCACTTGCCGCGCGCCTGAATTGGTAATGCGCAGGCTGTCAGACAGATGCGGCGCAAGCGCAGGAAAGGGCGCGCGCGCGCGCGGGGCCGCCTCGCGCTGGGCGGCGGCGGCCTCGTCTGCGCTGATCAGCCCGTCGCGTACAAGGCGGGCCAGAACACGGGTGCGGGCGGCGGTTGCGGCATCGGGTGCGCGGTCGGGGCGGCGCGCTTCGGGTGATTGGGGCAGCGCAATCAGCAGCGCAATTTCGGCAGGGGTCAGGCGGCGCGGCTCTTTGCCAAAATAGGCCAAAGTTGCGGCGCGGATGCCTTCCAAATTGCCGCCATAGGGCGCAATGTTCAGATATAGCTGCAAAATCTCAGACTTGGACAGCTTACGTTCCAGCGCCAGCGCCAGCCGCATTTGCCGCCATTTGCCCGCGACTTGCCCCGTGCCGCTACCCTCTAGCAATCGGGCAACCTGCATCGTCAGGGTCGATGCGCCAGACACCACCCGCCCGTTCCATGCGGCCTGCGCCCCCGCCCGCAGCAGCGCGCGCAGATCAACGCCGTGGTGGGTATAAAATCGCCCGTCCTCATAGGCGATCAGCCCCGCTACGAAATCGGGGTCAACATCGCCCAGATCAACGCCCAGCCGCCACCGCCCGCCCGCCGTGGTATAGGCGCGCAGCACCTCGCCGTTTCTGTCCAAAATCTCGGTGCCCACCGCCACCTGCAAAATCGGCAGGCGGGTGGCGGCGATCCAAGCGTCAACGCTGTCGCGCTCATAGGCGGTTAGGCCCAGCGCAAGGGCGGCGGCAAAGATCCACCCCGCGCGCATGGCCTAGTTCGTGATCACAACACGCCCCGCTTCGGTGCGGGCCGAAAGATCGGGGCGATACATGTCTTCGACCACGGCGGCAGGGTGGTGGAATTCGCCCGCCGATACCGCGCGCACAACATAGCCCAATCGGAAGGGCAAGTTGTCCATGCGGTCAACCGCCGACAAAAACCGATCTTGGCGGAATTCGCTGTGCGCGGTGTCTGCCAGCAGATCAAACCCCGCCAGCGCAGGCTGGGCGCTGCCGATCAGGTTTGGGTTATCAATCTCAAACCCAGCGGGCAGCGGATCGTTGACCATCAGCCGCGCCTCGCCGCGCCCAAAGGGGGTGATTTCCAAAATCACCGCCAGACGGGTGCCAACACTAACAGTGCTTGCATCAACAGGCGCACCATCCAGCGTGAAATAGCTGCGCGTAATGGCATAACCTGCGCCGCCTGCCGCCTCTGGCCCCGTGGGTGTGCCGATGGTGGTGATCGTCAGGCTGGTATCTGCGCCGTTGTTTTTGATCAGCACTGGCGCTGCCATAGCATCCGTCAACTGGATTGCAGGGCCAGATACGGCCGCGCCGTTCACCGTGATGTCACTGGCCGTGCCAGCATCATTCATCGCGGCGGCGGCAAGCAATGTCCAAACCTGTTCTTGGCTAGACAGCGCGCGCGGGGCGGCAATGGCGGACAGTAGTTTCTGGGTATCGACCACTTGGCTTTTTGCTTCGGTCGCTAGCGCCAAAACAACGGCCGCATCGCGCAGGTTGGTGCCGTAATCAGCGCGCCAAATCTGTTCGGTTTCGGTAGTGCCCAATGCATCCACAGCAGCGGCGGCGCGGGCAAACATGGCATCCGCGCGCTGCTGATCGCCATAGCTTGCCAGCGCCGCGCCCAGTTGCGCTTGGGCCGCGGGGGTTGCAAAAGCATCGCCCTTCACATCGGCATAGTATCGCAAATCGCCAATCGCCGCCGCGCCTTCGCGCGCCAAAACCATCAGCGCATAGGCTAGACCTTCGCCGCCATAATCGAAATCGGGGAAATAGTTGACTTGGTTGCGCAGGTTATCCAGCGCCATGCGGAACGCCTGATCTGGCACCTCGAACCCGCGCGCGCGGGCGCGGCCCAAAAAGTCGGTGACATAGGCATCCAGCCACATATCGCCGCCATCGCCCACTTGCCACAGGCCAAAGGCACCGCTGGAATTTTGTGTGACTAACACGGCGTTTAGTGCCGCATTTATCCGTGCAGGCAGGTCTTCGGGTGCGCTTATGCCCAGCCCCGTGGTTAAATCCGACAGATACAAAAGTGGCATTGCCTTTGATGTGATCTGCTCGGTGCAGCCATAGGGATAGCCGTTTAGCGCCTGCATCACCCCCGCCGCATTCAGCCGTGCCATGGGGCCTGCGGTGATGGTTGCCGATGCATTCGTCAGCCCATCAAACAGGGCGCTATCTGCGATAAACTCGGCCCCTGCGGCCAGATCAAAGCGTGATGTACGCACGATAGGCGCATCGTTGATTTGCACGGGCAGGGTCAGCGTCTTTTGCAGGGTTTTTCCATCGGGCGTGGTCAGGGCCACGGTGACGGTTTGATTGCCCAGCGCATCGGCCACAATTGGAACTTCGATGCGCACGGTTGCCTTTTCGCCCAGATCAACCGATGCAGGCACATCGCCCAGCATAAGGCCCGTCGCGGTGACATTCAGTGCCATTTGCCCCGTGGGGCCCGTGGCATGGGTGATGTCAAGCGCTAGGCGCGAGGCATCGCCCAGCGCCATAAATCGCGGCAGGCTGGCGGCCACCACAACAGGATCGCGCACCAGCACATCGGCGCTGGCCTGCCCCACGGCGGTTTTCGACCATGCAATCGCCATCACCTTCACCGTGCCGTTAAAGGCAGGCAGGGTAAAGGACGCGCGGGCATAGCCATCATCCCCCACAGCCACGGGGCCTGTGAAATAGGCAACCAGTTCTTCTGTGGGCGGGGGGGCTTGCAGGCGCGCATTTGCACCCGCATCGCCACCAGAACGCACAGTGCC
>JAIXVS010000120.1 GCA_027482795.1 Rhodobacter sp. | reverse complement strand
CGAGCGCATCGCCGCCCGCGAGGCACGGCAGATGGGCGGCGCAGACCTGGCCAGCCGCGCGGCAGTGGAACACGGTGTGCAGTATGCGCTGGACAACAAACCGCAGGGCCGTTGGTGGTGCGTGCCTTTTGCCCGAATGGTCACGGGATTGTCGTTGCGCGGCAATGCCAAAACCTGGTGGGAACAGGCCAAAGGCCGCTATCAGCGCAGCCAAGAGCCAAAAGTTGGCGCAGTGATGGCCTTTGCCGCCAGCAGCGCCATGCCCAAGGGCCATGTTGCCGTGGTCAGCGGTGTGATTTCTGACCGCGAGATTTTGGTGGTACATGCCAATTGGGCGCGCGGGCAAGTGACGCTAGACGACCGCGTGATTGATGTATCTGAAAACGGCGATTGGAGCCGCGTACGCGTGGAAAACGCCGCCGAAAATCTGGGCCGCGTCAACCCAGTGAACGGGTTTATCTATAAGGGGTGATTGGAGCGGGTGAAGGGAATCGAACCCTCGTATTCAGCTTGGGAAGCTGCTGCTCTACCATTGAGCTACACCCGCGATGGTGCGGCTGATACGCGGCAAAATCGGGAAGGTCAAGAAAAACCCGCGCAAGCATGGCCTGCGCGGGTTCGATTTTGGGGATAGTGCCAAATTACATTTTTGGCAGCAGAACCGTGTCGATCACGTGGATCACGCCATTGGACTGCACGACATCTGCGATGGTTACAGTGGCGGTATTGCCCATTTCATCGGCGACCATCACTTTGCCATCGGCAGTGGTCAGCGTCAGCTCGCAGCCGCCCGCCGTGCCCACTTTGTGCGCGCCGCCGCCTGCTTCGATCATGCCCAGCACGTCAGCGGCCATCGCCTTGGCACCCACAACATGGCAGGTCAAAATCTTGGTCAACTGGTCTTTGTTTTCAGGCTTGAGCAGGGTTTCCACCGTGCCTGCTGGCAGTTTGGCAAAGGCATCATTGGTGGGGGCGAACACGGTGAAGGGGCCTGCGCCCGACAGAGTTTCAACAAGGCCCGCTGCCTGAACGGCTGCAACCAAGGTGGTGTGATCTGCCGAATTCACGGCGTTTTCTACGATGTTCTTGGTTTCCATCATGGCAGCGCCGCCCACCATTGGGTTTTCGGCAAAGGCCATGCCAGCGGTCAAAGCCAAAGCTGCGGTTGCGCCAAAGAATACTGATTTCATCTTCCGTCTCCTGATTGCGCGGTGGGCCAATCCCGCCGCTTACATCAGTAACGATGGGGCGCAGGCAAAAGTTTCAAACTGCGCAAAATTTTCTGAAATTAATTTTCGACAAACATGCCAGCGGCGATGATGGGCCCCGTAGCCGTGCCATTTGGCCCGCCGCCAAAAGGTTCGTCCGTGACAGCCAGCACATAGCCAATCGCCAAATTCGGGGCGGGTAGGGTCAGGGCGGCATCAATCAGCCCCAGCGAGACGGGGGCCTTATCACCATCAATCAGCCACAGCTCATAGCTGCGGTCGGCTGCAGCGGGCGCGCCTTTGGTGCGCGTTAGGGTCAGATTGGCCCCATCAAGCTGCGCCAGAAATTCCACAGGGCTGCCTTCGGCAATAAGGGTGGCGGTTTGAACGGGCGTCTGCGGCGCGGTGCCGCCAAAGTTCAGCAGCAGCGCCAGCACCACCACTGATAGCGCCGCCATTGCGCCCGTGCCAATCAGCCCGCCCAGCCAGCCTGTGGGCATGGTAAACCAACGCCGCAGTTTGGGCGCGCCAAACAGCCGCGCTTCGATTTTGGGCATCAGGTTGGGGGGGGGTACGGCGTCCACCTCATCGGCTAAAGGCGAAAGCCGCGCCTCCCATGCCGCGACGCGGGCGGCAAAGGCGGGCGATTGTTTGACAAGACCTTCGGCGCGGCGGCGATCCGCGCCTTCCAGCACGCCCAAAGCATATTCGGCGGCCAAAAGGTCGTTTTCATCAACAGGGTCTGATCCAGCGGGCGGTGTCATTGGGCCATGCAATCTTTCAGCGATATCAGGCCGCGTCGCAGCCATGTTCGCATCGTATTCAAAGGCACATCGGCGGCAAGTGCAAGATCACTGTAAGAATGGCCCGAAAGATAGGCCCCGCGCACTGCGGTTGCCACAGAAGGATCAAGCTGGCCAAGGCAGTGATGAATGCGTGCCGCCTCGCCGCGCGCAATCATTTGCACTTCGGCGCGGGGGGCAGGGTCTGCGGCGGCGGCAAGTTCATCGTCATCGCCCAAATGGCTGGGCTTGCGCGCGCGGATCAGATCGATGGCATGATTGCGCGCCAGCGCCACAGCCCAAGCCATCGCACTGCCCCGTTCGGGGCTAAACCGCGCGGCGCGCAGCCAAATTCTGGTAAATACCTCTTGCAATGCGTCCTCTGCCTCGGCCCTGTTTCCCATGATACGGATCAGCAGGCCAAAAAGTTTCGGCGCGGTGGCAGAATAAAACGTACCAAAGGCCGCGCGGTCTTGGGCGGCGATGCGGGTCAGCAGGGCGGAAAGATGATCATCATGCATGGTCTAAATCTAGAGTAGAGCGCGGTAAAGTCACCCCCCCCGCGTGCAAAATTCTCCCCGCTAGCCCCTGCGCCTGCGCCCCGCGCTGCCCGCACCCGAAGTGTTGAAGGACACATCGGGCAGGGTCACGACCATGCCCAGTTCGGGGAACGTGTCCACCGCGTTAGGAATGGCCGAGGCATTGACGAAATGTTCTTGAAAGCGCGGCTCGATTGCGGTTTCCACTTTGTAGATGTGGCGCACCACCTCTTCGATCGTGTCGCGCGCGGTGTTGCTGGCCAGCGCCATGCGCGCGCCCGTGCCAGCGGCATTGCCTGCGGAAATCACCTTATCCAGCGGCACATCGGGGATCATGCCCAAAACCATCGCGTGTTTTGGGCTGATATGCGCGCCGAACGCGCCTGCCAGCACCACGCGGTCGACCTTTTCAACGCCCATCTCATCCATCAGCAATTTGGCCCCCGCATACAGCGCGGCCTTGGCCAATTGAATGGCGCGGATATCGCCTTGGGTTACGGTAATCAGCGGGCCGCCCTGCGCGGTGCCGTCGTGCAAAATATACGAATGCGTGCGCCCTTCGGGGATGCAGCGCGCCGTGCCTGTCTGATCGGGCCCGCCGATCAGCCCGCCCTGATCCAAAAGCCCCGCCATGCGCAGTTCGGCCACAGCCTCGATTATGCCCGACCCGCAAATGCCAGTCACGCCCGACTGCGCGGTTGCCTCGACAAAGCCTGCTTCATCGCTCCACTTATCGCAGCCAATCACCGAAAAGCGGGGCTCTTTGGTGATAGGGTCTATCTGCACGCGCTCAATGGCACCAGGGGCTGCGCGCTGGCCCGATGAGATTTGCGCGCCCTCGAACGCGGGGCCAGTGGGGGACGAACAAGCCAGCACGCGGGCGGTATTGCCCAGCAGAATTTCGGCATTGGTGCCCACATCAACAATCAGCACCATGTCATTGGATTTATTGGGTTCTTCCGAAAGGGCAACCGCCGCCGCATCCGCCCCCACATGGCCTGCAATGCAGGGCAGAATATAGGCGCGGGCGGCGGGGTTGATGGTGGATATGTCCAAATCCGCCCCCGCGAGGGACAGCGATTCGCTGGCCGCCAGCGCAAAGGGTGCTTGGCCAAGTTCCACAGGATCAATGCCCAGCAGCAGGTGGTGCATCACGGGGTTGCAGACAAAAACCACTTCGTAAATGGCGCGCGGATCGATGCCCGCCTCGGCCGAAATGCTGGTGGCAAGGGTTGCAATCGATGCGCGCACGGCCGATGTCATTTCCACATCGCCGCCCTCGTTCATCATCACATAGGACACGCGGGACATCAAATCTTCGCCAAAGCGGATTTGCGGGTTCATCACGCCTGCGCTGGCCAAAACCGCGCCATCGGACAAGTTGCACAAATGTGCAGCAATGGTCGTGCTGCCCAAATCAATGGCCAGCCCGTATAGCGCGCCGTCATGAAAGCCTGGGAAAATGTCTAAAATTCTGTGGCTTGCATCATGGTTGCCCTTGTTCAGCACCACGGTGACAGACCATTCCCCGCGCCGCAGTGCAGGTTGCAGGCGGCGCAAAAGGGGCAGGTCTGCGGTCACGTCATCAATGCCCCATTCGCGGGCAAGGGCGGCCTTCAGCCGTTCAAAATCGCCCGATGGTTCGTGCATATCGGGCTGTTCGACAGTGACAAAATAGGCGCGGGTGGCGGGATCCATCACCATATCGCGCGCAGAGGCCGATTTGCGGATAACCTGTTTGTGCACCTGACTTTCGGGCGGCACATCAACGATGACATCCCCCATGACCTTAGCTTGGCAGCCCAAACGCCGCCCATCGATCAGCCCGCGAATATCTTTATAACGCTGCTCTACCGCGTTCCATTCTGACAGCGCGCCTTCGTCCACCGTCACGCCAAATTTGGAAAATTCGCCGTAGCTGGGCGTGATTTGGCATTTGCTGCAAATGCCGCGCCCGCCGCAGACCGAATCCAAATCCACGCCCAATTGGCGCGCGGCGGTTAAAATGGGCGTGCCAATGGCAAAATGCCCGCGCTTGCCTGATGGGGTAAAGATTACGGTGGCTTGTGTCATGGCATCCTCGGGTCTTCGGGGGGTAGGAACGTGTAGGCAATAGCATCAAAACGATCAACGGCGAATGTGTAAAACCACCGCACGGGGCCCGATGCGCGCAGCACACCATGCACCGCGCCGCCCGGAATAAACAAGGCCACACCAGCGGTTAGCGGGTAGGTAACGCCATCAATCCAGACGTCAACCGCGCCCTCTAGGCCAAAATAAACCTCGGCCTGCGGGTGCGAGTGCAGCGCGAATGTATCGCCCGCCTGCATGATGGCAATGCCGCAGACAAGGCTATCGGTTGCGGTCACGTCGCCCGACATCAGGGTTTTCCACGTGATCGTGCCGCGCGCAGGGTTATCCCACTGGGCGGGTGCAATATCGGCCTGATCGATGCGCAGGGGTTGGCTTACAGCTGGAATGGTCACGAAATCAGTTCCCTTTTGGCCGTAAGGTTAAAGGCATTGGCGCAAAAGCAGCGCGCGTTTGCGGCATTTTGGGGGCTAGCTGCGAAACTGTT
>JAIXVS010000357.1 GCA_027482795.1 Rhodobacter sp. | reverse complement strand
ATCGCGTCAATTCTGGTTGGGATGCAGGTCAACGGCTTTGCGATTGATTACCCCAAAATCCGCAACGACCTTGTGCGCGCGCTGACGCTGGATGATGTTAACCGCGTGGCGCAGCGGCTTTTGCAGCCCAACCAGCTGCAAATCACCGTGGTTGGGCAACCAGAACCACCGCCGAAATAGGCGGCGAATCTCTGGCTCTGTAGCGGAGAAGCTGCTATAGATGGGGGTATGAACGCTGTGCACCCCAATATAGGCGATGCTGCCCGCCCTGTGATCCGCGCCTTGGACGAAGCCGCGATCAACAGAATTGCGGCTGGCGAGGTGGTGGAACGTCCTGCATCTGCGGTCAAAGAACTGGTCGAAAACGCCATTGATGCGGGGGCTGACAGCATTAGGGTAGATTATGCTGCGGGGGGCAAGGTGCTGATCCGCGTCACAGACGATGGTTGCGGGATGTCGGCGGATGATTTGCCCTTGGCCGTGGCGCGGCACGCCACATCCAAGATTGACGGATCTGATTTGCTGAATATCCGGTCATTTGGCTTTCGCGGCGAGGCGCTTGCATCCTTGGGTGCGGTTGGCCGACTGACCTTGACCAGCCGCAGTGATGGGCAAATGGGCGCGACCCTGACGGTAGAAGGTGGGCGCATGGGCGCTGTGCGGCCCGCATCTGCGGCGCGCGGCACAATGATCGAGCTGCGCGATTTGTTCTATGCCACGCCCGCACGGTTGAAATTTCTGCGGTCTGACCGCGCCGAGGCGCAGGCCATTGCAGATGTGATGCGCCGCCTTGCAATGGCCCAGCCCAAAGTTTCTTTTGTTGTGTCGGAACTTAGCGACGGCGAAGCGCCGCGCCAAATTTTCCGCAGCGAGGCGGGAACAGGCGATTTCTTTGATGCGCTGCACGCGCGGCTGGCCAATTTGCTGGGCCGCGACTTTGTCGAGAACGCGCTGGCAATAGATGTCGAACGCGAAGGAATGCGGCTAACAGGTTATGCCGCGCTGCCGACCTATTCGCGGGGCACATCTGTACAGCAATTTATGTTTGTGAATGGCAGGCCCGTTCTTGACCGCGTTTTGCTGGGCGCGCTGCGCGTGGCCTATTTCGATGTTTTGCCACGCGACCGCCACCCAGCTGCGGTTTTGAATGTAATCTGTGATCCTGAACGTGTGGACGTAAACGTACATCCCGCAAAATCTGAAGTGCGCTTTCGCGAGCCAGACGCCGCGCGCAGCCTGATCATTACGGGGCTCCGCACAGCGCTATCGGATGCGGGTCACCGCGCCAGCAGCACAGGCGGGGATGCAACGCTGGCGGCGCTGCGGCCTGAAGGGGTTTTTGCGCAAGATGGGGCGCAAAGCCAAGCGCGTGTCTATCAAATGCAACGCCCATCCCAGCCCAGCCTTGGCCGCGCGCTGGCGTGGCAAGCCCCGCAAACAGGCTTTGCCGAAGCGCCGCAAGCGCGCATGGAACAGGCGGGCGGCCCTGCGCAAGACTTTCCGCTGGGCGCGGCAAAGGCGCAGCTTCATGCAAATTACATTGTCGCGCAAACCGCTTCGGGCATGGTGATTGTCGATGCCCATGCGGCCCATGAGCGGCTGGTTTATGAACGGCTAAAGCGGCAAATGGCGGAAAGCGGGGTTACGGCGCAGGCCCTGTTGATCCCTGAAATTGTTGAATTTTCTGTGCCCGATTGCCAGCGCCTGTTGGATGCTGCCGCAGATTTAGCACGCTTTGGTCTGGTCATCGAACCTTTTGGGCAGGGGGCGATTGCCGTACGTGAAACGCCTGCGATTTTGGGCATCGTTTCGGCGGCGGCCCTGCTGCGCGATGTGCTGGACGAGCTTGCAGATACGGGCCACAGCCAATTGGTTCAGGCAAAGATCGAGGCGATTCTCTCGCGCATGGCCTGCCACGGATCGGTGCGAACGGGCCGCCAGATGCGCGCCGATGAAATGAATGCGCTTTTGCGCGAAATGGAGCAAACCCCCCATTCGGGCCAATGCAACCATGGCCGCCCAACCTATGTTGAGCTTAAACTTTCCGATATTGAACGATTATTTGGACGCACATGATTACCTTATTTGGCCAAACTTTTTCCTGGAACGACCCTGAGATTTTGATCATCGGTGGGTCAATCTTAGCACTTGTTCTGTTACTTGTCTTAATCCTGCGGGCGGCGGGCCGCAGCGGGGCTATGGCTGCACCGCTTATGGCGGAATTGGGCTGGATGTCGCAGCGGGTGCAGGCACTTTCTGATGGGCAGGAACGGCTTGCGGGCGGCTTGCACCATGTTTCCGAAAACCAAGCCGTCAGCCAAAGCGCGATGTTGCAGTTGATGGAAAAACGCTTGACCGAAGTGCAGCGCAGCATGGGCGAAGCGCTGGCTGGCACGTCGCAGCGCACGGCAAGCAGCCTTGGCGAATTGCAGCAGCGGCTGGCCACCATTGATAAGGCGCAGGCGAATATCGAAAAGCTGTCAGGTAATGTGCTGAGTTTGCAGGATATTTTGGCAAACAAACAGGCGCGCGGCGCTTTTGGTGAAATTCAGTTAAACGACATTGTACAAAAGGCGCTGCCTTCGGACGCCTATACGATGCAGGCGACGCTATCGAATGGCAAGCGCGCCGATTGCCTGATCCACCTGCCCAACCCGCCCGGCCCGATTGTGATTGATGCGAAGTTTCCGCTAGAGGCTTATGAGGCGCTGCGCCGTGCCAAGACCCCTGCCGAGGTTCAGGCAGCGGCATCGCAACTGCGCACGTCGGTGCGGCTGCATATCAAAGCCATTGCGGAAAAGTACATCTTGGATGGCGAAACGGCAGATGGCGCGCTGATGTTTTTACCCTCCGAAGCGGTTTATGCCGAACTGCACGCGAATTTTCCCGAAGTGGTGCGCGATGGTTTTGCGGTAAAGGTTTGGATCGTCTCGCCCACCACCTGCATGGCCACGCTGAACACCATGCGCGCCGTGCTAAAGGATGCGCGGATGCGCGAGCAGGCGGGGGCCATTCGGGCGACTCTGCGGCAGTTGCACCGCGATGTGGAATTGGTGGTGGAACGGGTGGACAAACTGTCGACCCATTTCAACCAAGCGCGGGCCGATTTGGACGGTATTTCTACCGCCGCCGAACGGGCAGGCAAACGCGCCGCACGGCTGGACAACTTTGATTTTGAAGAGATCGTGCCCGAGGTGGAAATGGCCCCAATAGCGCCCTTGCTAGAGACGAAAGCAGGCGAATAACCTATTGTTTTTGAACGCAAACCATAAAGAACCCATCCATGCCGCCCATATCGGCCCAGTAATCTGGCCGCAGGCGCAGCGCGCCTTTGGGCGTGATCCAAGCGGGATCAATCCCTGCCAATTTGGGCTGAATGACGGTTAGGGTGTTGTGCCGCGCCAACATTGCATCAAGCTGGTCTTCGCCTTCGGCAGGCAAAAGGGAACAGGTGGCAAAAACCATGCGGCCTGCGGGGGCCAAAAGTGTCAGCGCATGGTCGATCAATTGCGCCTGAAGCGTAACAAGGCTTGCGATTTCTGAACCATCCTTCAGGTACGGCAATTCGGGGTGGCGACGAATGGTGCCTGTGGCCGAACAGGGGGCGTCTAAGAGAATGGCGTCGAATAGCTTATCTGAACGATAGGTCAGCGCATCGCCCACAACGCAGGTTGCGGCCAGACCCGTGCGCGCCAAGTTTTGTGACAGGCGCGCCATACGGGGGCCAGAAATGTCCAGCGCGGTTACATCTGCGCCGCGAGAGGCCAATTGCATGGTTTTGCCCCCAGGTGCGGCGCAAATATCCAGCACCCGCGCGCCATTGACATCGCCCAGCAGCGGAACAGCCATGGCGGCAGCGGCGTCTTGCACCCAGAAAGCCCCATCATCAAAGCCCGCAAGTGCCGAGATTTGCCCGCCATCGCGCAGGCGCAGCGACCCTGTTGGCAGCAAAACCGCCCCTTCGACCTGCGCATCGCCCCGAAGGGTTAGATCGGTGGGCGGGGCGCTGGCATGGACTGCTTCGATCAGGGAAACCGCTTCGCGCCCATAAGCGCGGACAAGCGGTTGGCGCAGCCAGCGCGGCATCATTTGCGCAGGGCCGCTGAGCACCACAGGGTCTGGCAGCGCGCGCAGCACCGCGTTCACCATGCCCGCCAAATGCTGACTGCGCTTGCCAATGCGGGCCAGCGCCACCGCCTCATTCACCACGCCATAGGCCGCTTCGCCCAAACTGCGTTCTAATGTCGCAAGACGCAGGATATTCATCACATGAAGCGGCGGCGATTTGCGCAAAAGCGGGGTCAAAAGCCGCTCGATCGGTTCTAACGTGCGGATGACTTGTACGCAAAGGCGCTGCGCGCGGGCGCGGTCAGCGCTGGCCAAATCGCGCAAAAATGTTGTATCTTCAAATACTTGGGCCAAGGTTTTCCCTTCGCCCAAGACAGCATCTAATATGGCAACGGCTGCGGCGCGCGCGCCGTTGGTTTGCGTCATAAATCGTTAACCTTCATTTGTTATCAAAGCCTTGAGATATTGTGATTTGTGCCTATATGACCGCTAAAGATTTCGCAAGGAAAGCAAATGCCACATTCGCTAAAACCGCCAGTCGTGCCCGAGGCAGAGCGTGCTTTGCCCCCTGCCGCCCTGCGCGCGTTGGCCGAGGCGGCAGAGCGGCGGCGACACATTCCTGCACCATTGCCCCCCGAACTGGGCGGCCGCAAGGGGCCAGAGCCTGTGCGCTTTGGCGATTGGGAAAGAAAGGGTCTGGCGGTAGATTTCTAACTATCTCAGGCGAAAATCGGCGGATGCCCCTTTGCCGCCATCAGACGTGAATCGCATTTGATCGCCATTGCGTTCGACCAACTGGCAATCATAGTCGATGGGATAACCGCTCCAATCCATTTCGCGGCAAAACAGCCCGTCTTTCCAATCCCAATTGCCTGTTATACCCCAACCCACGGCGCTGCCCTGAAGCGCGCCATCAGGCATCACATTGATTTGCAGGTTAAAAAGGCCAATGTTCAGCGCGCGGCCATCCAGCGCATCCAAAAACGCCTTTTTATCGGCGATCTTTTGAAAATCGGCTAGGCTGGGTGTGGCCCAAAGGGCGAAAAAGACAACTAGACGCAGCATGACTAAAACCTTTGTATTTGCGGGTATACGCAGCCCATACAAAATTGGTTCACTTTTGCTGCGTTAAAGGCCCAAAACATCCATCATATCATAGCGGGCTGGCTTTTGGGCCTGCCCCCAAATCGCTGCTTTCAGCGCGCCGCGTGCAAAAATGGCGCGGTCGGTGGCGATGTGGCGCAGCACCACACGCTCGCCCATCGCGGCAAAGATGACGTCATGTTCGCCCACAATGTCACCGCCGCGAATGGCGGAAAAGCCGATGCTGCCCGCATCGCGCGGGCCAGTTATCCCATCGCGGCCAGAGACCATATGCGCGTTCAAATCCACGCCCCGCCCTGCCGCAGCCGCATGGCCCAGCATCAGCGCCGTGCCAGATGGCGCGTCAACCTTGTGGCGGTGGTGCGCCTCGACAATTTCAATATCCCAGTCGGCATCCAGCGCGGCGGCGACCTTCTGCGTCATCCGCGCCAGCAGGTTCACGCCAAGGCTCATATTGCCTGCCT
>JAIXVS010000235.1 GCA_027482795.1 Rhodobacter sp. | reverse complement strand
GTGAATACCACCGATTCGGCGGTGCGGATCACCCACTTGCCCACCAATATCGTGGTGACATCGTCGATGAAATCGCAGCACCAAAACCGCGAAATTTGTATGAACGCCCTGCGCTCGCGCCTGTATCAGTTGGAACTGGACAAACGCAACGCCGCGATCAACGCCGCCCACGAAAATAAGGGCGATGCAGGCTGGGGCAACCAAATTCGGTCTTATGTTTTGCAGCCCTATCAAATGGTCAAAGACCTGCGCACGGGGTATGAAACATCTGACACCTCGGGCGTATTGGATGGCGATTTGGATAAGTTTATGGCCGCAACCTTGGCCATGGACGTGGCAGGCAAATCGCGCGCCGAAGCGATGGCCGACGATTAAGCCCCGTTTTGGTGCGCAGACTTGGTTTGGCCTGAGTGGTTATGCTTTGGCAAAACATATCAAATACAAATAAAAAGCGCGCCGAAAGGCGCGCTTTTCTTAATATGATTGGCCCGATTATTCTTCTTTCGGCGCAGCCGCCACGCGGCGCGAAGAACTTGGTGCGCCCGTGGTGCGGCCCGAAGCCAGCGGGTCGTCTTGGCGCTGAACGGTACCTTCAAACTGCGCACCCGATTCGATGGCGATGGTTTTGTGGATGATGTCGCCTTCCACACGCGCAGACGAGGTCAAGCGCACCTTCAGCCCGCGCACGGTGCCCTGCACACGGCCATTGATCACGATATCATCTGCCACCACTTCGCCGCGAATATTGGCCGATTCGCCAACTGTCAGCAGATGCGCGCGGATGTCGCCCTCAATCGTCCCTTCCACTTGAATATCGCCCGTGGTCTTCAGATTGCCCGTGATGGTCAAATCCGAAGACAGCAGCGACGCCGCCACCTTTACCTTGGGCGCCGACGAGGTGAAGTCCATCGTGGGCTTTGCCGCAGGGCTTTCAGCCACGTCGCCTGACATCGATTCGCCTGGTTTGGTGGGTTCGTTGATGCGTGTTTTAGAAAACATTTTGTCCAGCCTTTATAAAAGTCATTGGGTTTTTAGCAGATCCGCCAATGCGAACCTCGTAGTGAAGATGTGTGCCAGTCGAGCGGCCAGAATTTCCCATATCACCTATACGATCACCGCGCGACACTTTTTGACCGACCTCGACGCGAACTTGCGCCAAATGGCCATAGCGTGTTTCAAAGCCGTGGGCGTGGCGAATTTTCACCAGCCGCCCATAGCCGCTTTGCCAACCAGCATAGGTTACAACCCCGTCTGCCGTGGCATAAATGGGCGAGCCGTAGGCCCCCGCCATATCTTGCCCTTCGTGCCCGCGCACGCCGCGCCCAAAGGGATCGCGGCGGTTGCCAAAGCCCGATGTATAGCGAATGGCGGTGCGCACGGGCATTGCAAAGGGGGTGTCAAAGGCCGCCTCGCGATACTGGTCAATCTCTTGCAGGCCCAGCAAAATGGAATTGGCGCGCACCTCTTCGGCGAAAGGGGCCTCGTTGCGGGTCGACAGGCGAATAGGGGTCAATGGCCCGCCTTGCCCGTCATAGCCGCGTTTGGCTGCATCCACCAAGGATGATGGGTCAAGCCCCGCATCGCGGAACATCTGATCTAGCGGTTCGACCGTAACTTTCAACGCCTGTTCAATTTGACCAAAAATCACATCGTTGCGGGTTTCCAATGCGCGTTTGGCCGATTCGACTGCTGCCACCTTTTCACCCGCCTCTGCCGCCAATTTCTCGGCCCCATCGCGCTGCACCGCCGTTTGGCCCAAAGTATCGGTCACATAGGCCAAAGATGCCGCCACATCGCGCTGGCGCGCCTCGGCAGTGCCATTGCCCGCCGCATTCAACGCCAAGAATTCGGCGCGCGCGGCGTCACGTTCGGCTATCGTGCGGCGCAGGGTGTTTTGGATAACATCAATGCCCGTTTCCAATTCACGGCGGCGCTGTTCGGATGCCAGCAGCCGCGCTTGCATTTGCGCGACCTGTTCCAGTGCGGTGCCAAAGCGTGCCTGCGCGCCGCTGGCCTCGGCTGCGCGCAGATCGCGGTCTTCGGACAGCGCATTCAGCCGTTCTTCGTACAAAGATTGCTGGCGCGCCACCTGTTCGCGCGATGTGCCTGCCGAAATCGAATCCATCAGCAAAATCGCCGTGGCCAGAATCATCCAGCCCAGCGACAGCGCGCCAATGGTCAGGGCCACAAGTTGGGTAAACGGGCGCAGTCTGATAAAGCGGGTGTCGCGGTCGGATTTCAAAAACAAACGGCGTTCGGGCAAATAGCCCTCTAGCCGAGAGTTGATACTGTGTGAAACCTTGGTCAACACGCGCGAATTCCCCCAACCCCATGGCCGATGCAAAGCACCCGCCGCGTCAAACTGTTAGGGGCCTGCGCGCGCGCAAGCAAGCGCTTATGCATCTGCGCCCTAGCCTGCGGCAGCTTTACGCCAATTTTGGCAAAAACCTGCCGATTTAAGGGGTTTTGTCGCCCTTTAGTTGCGGCGCGGGGTCGATTTTCGCGGCAAGTGGCCAATAGAAATCGGGGGGTATGCCTGCCTCGGCGCGTTTTTCTTCGTTGAAGGGGGGCTTGAGTGCGCCGTGGAAATAGCGCCGCACCAGATCGTGAAAGGCATCGCGCGGGTCGCGCCCTGCCTGCCCACACAGCCAATTGAACCATTTCGACCCATAGGCGACATGGGCCACTTCTTCGCGGTAGATCACATTCAGCGCGCCCAGCGCCGCCTCGTCTTTGTGGGCCGCGAACAATTCGATCATTTGCGGCGATACATCCAGCCCCCGTGCCTCTAGCACCATCGGAACCACCGCAAGGCGCGCCAGCAAATCATGCGCGGTATCTGTTGCTGCTTGCCACATGCCTGCATGGGCGGGCATGGCCCCGTAAAAACTGCCCTTTTCTTCCAGCACATCGCAAACTAGGTTGAAATGCTTTGCCTCGTCATCGGCGGCCTGCACCCAGTCATCGTAAAAGCTGGCGGGCATGGGCACATGGGCAAAACGGGCGATGATGTCCCAGTGCAGATCAACCGCGTTCAGCTCGATATGGGCCAGCGCGTGCAGCAGGGCAATGCGCCCCGTCTGCGTGTTCGGCCTGCGCCGTGGCACATCGCGCGGGTCCAGCAGGGCAGGGGCTGCGGGTCGGGCGGGCTGATCTGGTGGGCGCGCGCTGCCCAAGGGCAGCCGCGTGCCTGCCGCCGATGCTGCCCGCCATGCCGCAGCATGACGCGCGGCGCGGGCGGTTTTCTCGCGCCCATCGCCGCAGGTCAGCACATCCACCGCCATATCCGACAGGGTCTGCGTCATAGCGCTGCCAATACCTCGGCTGCGTGGCCCTTGACCTTGTCTACCTTCCACATAGCGGCCAAAGTTCCATCCCCATCAATCAGATAGGTCGTCCGCAACACGCCAATCACGGGTTTGCCGAAAAAGATTTTTGGCCCATATGCGCCGATGCTTTCCATCACCTCGCCCTCGTCGCTGGCAAGGGGAATGGTGATGCCCATTTTGGCGATGAATTTATCGTGCTTTTTAGGGCTGTCTTTGGACAGCCCAACCACCACCGCGCCCTTGGCGGCAAAATCGGCCGCCATCGCGTTAAAATCCATCACTTCATTGGTGCAGCTTGGGGTGCCATCTGCGCCATAGGTGAACAAAACCAGCTTCTTGGGACGAATGTCCGACAATTTGATGCTGCCGCCACCATCGCGCGGCAAGATCAGGTCGGGAAAGGATTGGCCGATGTCTGGCATAAGGTTGGCTCCCTTGGGGTCAATTTTGGCAAAGGCGCGCCCAATTGGGCAGCCTACGCGATGATCTAGTTGCCTTTGTGCAAAGATAAAGGCAAGGCACAGCAAAGATGTTTCAGGCAAGAGTATGGCCGCAGTCAAAGATAATACCACCACCGCCACTGCCGCGCCCTCCCAAGGGGGGGTGGTTTGGCGGCGCAAGTGGCGGCGGCGCGCGGCACTTGCTTTTGCAGCGCTGATACTTGCCGCCATGGCGGTGCTGGCCAGCGGCGCGGGCCTGCCCGTGCCAAAATGGGCGCTGGCGCGGATTGAGGCGCGGCTGAACACCGCCATTGCGCCCAGCCTGCCTGCATCGACCCTTGCAATTCATGGGATCAGCCTGTCGCTTGGCCCGCGCTTTGCCCCCCGTTTGCAATTGCGCGGGGTTGAACTGCGCAACCTGTCGGGCGCGCCCGTAATGGCCCTGCCCATTGCCGAGGCAGATTTGGCCCCGCTAGGCCTGCTGCAAGGCCGCCTCAACCTGCGCGCGCTGCGTCTAACGGGCGGGGCCGTGCAGGTCACGCGCGACGCGGCGGGCGCGCTGGACATCGCCTTTGCAGGCGGCGCGCGGTTTGATCTGGGGCAGGTGTTTGCCCAGACCGATGGCTTTTTCGCCTCGCCCCTTGGGCAGGGGCTGGGCGGGGTGACTGTGGATGGCATGTCACTGGCGCTGCGCGATCTGCCATCGGGGCGGGTATGGGCCTTGGGCGACGGCGCGCTGAACATCACGCAACAGGGCGGCAATGTGGCCGCCGATCTGGCGCTGGCGCTGATGGGCCAAGATGCGGCTGCGCCTAATGCGGGTAAAGTGGAAATAAACCTTGTCCGCGCCGCAGGCAGTGCGCGCGCCGATGTGGCGATGCGCGTATCTGGCGTATCGGCGCAGGATTTGGCCGCGCAGGCCGCGCCTTTGGCCTTTATGTCGGTGCTGGATGCGCCGATCACGGGGCAGGTGGTCACCACGCTCACCCCGCAAGGCATTATGGCATTGCAGGCGAGCTTGGACATTGGCGCAGGCAGCCTTGCGCCTGATGCGGGGCAAACGGCCAAACCGCTGGCCTTTCAATCGGCCAAGCTGGATTTGTCCTATAACCCCGCGCAGGGGCGCATCGTGCTGAACACGCTGAACGTTGTGTCCGATGCGCTGACCCTGCGCGCAAGCGGTCATGCAGACATGCTGCGCGCCGATGGCAGCGTGATCGCAGGCGCTTTGGCGGGCGAGATACCCGCCGCCTTTGCCGCCGCGCTGCAACTTGATACCCTTCGCTTTGATCGCCCCGAGATGTTCACCAAGGCGGTTGAATTTACCCAAGGCCGCGCGCAGGTGCAGCTGCGCCTTGCCCCCTTTGCGGTGACGCTGGATGATATTGCGCTGACCGATGGCGCGATGACGATTGCGGCAAAAGGCGCGGTTGCCGCACAGGCGGCGGGCTGGGACAGCGCGCTCGATCTGCGGGTGGATGCGTTATCCTCTGCCAAATTACTGGCGCTTTGGCCCAAAACCCTAAAACCTGCCACGCGCGACTGGCTAGATCGCAATGTACTGGCAGGGCAGTTCACCGATCTGCGCCTTGGCCTGCGCGGGGCTGCGGGCCTGCCGCCCGACATTGATCTGCGCTATCAATTCAGCGGGCTAAAGGCCACGCCGATGCGCAGCCTGCCCCCCATTACCGATGGGCACGGCTACGGCGCGCTGGCAGGGCGCAGCTTTTCGATGGTGCTGGAACAGGGCCGCGCCACCCCGCCTGCGGGCGGCGATTTGGATCTGGCGGGCTCGGTCTTTTCCATTCCCGATATTCGCGTTTTTCCCGCGCTTGGGCAATTGACCTTGCGCAGTGCGGGCAGCCTGACGGCGACGCTGTCGCTGATCGATCAGCCGCCCTTTCGCTATATGGAAAAATCGGGCCGCGCGGTTGATTTTGCCGATGGCACGGCGCAGCTGACCACGCGCGTCACCCTGCCGTTGCAAAAGACTGTAACCCTGCCCGACATCACCTTGCAGGTGAAGGGCGAGGTGACTGATTTTACCTCGGATAACCTAGCGCTGGGCCATGTTTTGCGCGCGCCGCGCCTGTCGGTTTTTGTCGATAAGGCGGGGCTGCGCTTGGTAGGGCAGGGCGATATTTCGGGCGTGGGTTTTGATGCCGCATATTCCCAAGATTTTGGTGCAGACAATGCAGCGGGCCGCGCCACAATTACAGGGCAGGCCGATCTGACCAATGCGGCCTTGGCAACCTTTGGCGTGAATTTGCCAGATGGCATGGTGGCAGGCCAAACAAACGCAGATATTGAAATTGACCTTGCGCGCGGGCAGGCGGGGCAGCTGCGCCTGACGTCCGATTTGGTTGGACTGGGCCTGCAAATTGGCCCGATTGGCTTTGCCAAACGCGCAGATGACGCAGGCGCGCTTGCCGCGCAGATAACCCTGTCTAGCCCGCCCGCAGTCACAGCGCTGTCGATGACTGCTGCCGATTTGCAGGCCCAAGGCAGCGTGCGTTTGGCCCCAGACGGCGGGCTGGATACAGCGCGCTTTACGGGGCTGACCATTGGCAAATGGCTGGCGGGGGATGTGACCTTTCTTGGCCAAGGGCCAGGCAAGCCGCCCAAACTGGTGCTAGATCGCGCCAGTGTTGATCTGCGGTATTTCCCCAACGCGCGCGGCAGCGCGGGGGGAGGCGCGGGCGATGGCCTGCCCCTTGCCCTGCGGCTGGATACTTTGCGCATCAGCGACGGCATCATTTTGCGCGGCTTTCAGGGCGATTTTCAGGCAAGCGGCGCTTTGACGGGCGATTTCACCGCCCAGCTCGACGGCGGCACCCCGCTGACTGGCCAACTCTCGCCCAGCCGCTATGGCACAAGGGTGCGTGTGGCCGCCCAAGATGCAGGCGCTGCACTGGCGCAGGCGGGCGTTTATCCATCCGTGCGCGGCGGCGCGCTGAATTTGGTGCTGACCCCGCGCAAGGCGCAAGGCAGTTACACGGGCGAGGTCACAATGCAGGGCATACGCGTGCAAAACGCCAATGTCTTGGCCGAATTGCTGAACGCCATTTCCGTGGTGGGATTGCTGGATCAATTGGGCGGGTCGGGGATATTATTCAACAATGTCACAGGCAACTTTATTCTAACGCCAGGTGGCGTTGACCTGCGCGAAGGCGCAGCCACAGGCGGGTCTTTGGGCGTGTCGATGCAGGGGATCTACCAATTTGAAGGCAAGGCGCTGGATATGCAGGGCGTCATCTCGCCCATCTATGTCATCAATGGCATTGGCGCAGCCATTTCCAAACGCGGCGAAGGGGTGCTGGGTTTCAACTACCGCCTACGCGGCACCGCCGATGCGCCGCGCGTTTCGGTCAACCCGCTGTCCGTGCTGCTGCCTGGGTTTTTGCGCAACATTTTCCAATCCCCCAAGCCAAAGCTAGAGGCACCGCAATGAAGCTGGATGATTTCGATTTTCACCTGCCCGAGGCGCTGATTGCCACCCGCCCCGCCAGCCCGCGCCCCAGCGCAAAGCTGCTGCTGGCCCAAGGCGGGCAGATCACCGATGGGCAGGTCTATGATCTGGAACATATCTTGCGCGCGGGTGATTGCCTTGTACTGAACAACACCCGCGTCATTCCCGCCCAATTGGCAGGCACGCGCGCGCGCGGCGATACGGTGGCAAAGGTGGATATAACCCTGATGGCCCCAGACCCAAACGGCAATTGGCGGGCCATGGCGCGGCCCTTGCGCAAGCTGGCTTTGGGCGATGTGGTTACCTTTGCGGCGGGCCTTTCGGGCAAGGTCATCGCCAAATCAGACGAAGATTGCCACCTGCGCTTTAACCTTGTGGGCGATGATTTTGATGGCGCGCTGGCGCAGGCAGGCCAAATGCCGCTGCCGCCCTATATCGCGGCCAAACGCAAAACCGATGCGCAGGACTTGGATGATTACCAAACCGTTTTCGCCCGCCACGCGGGGGCCGTTGCCGCCCCCACCGCCAGCTTGCATTTCGATCTGCCGCTGCTTGAACGCCTAGCCGCCAAAGGCGTGCGCTTTGCCGAAGTAACCTTGCATGTGGGGGCAGGCACGTTTTTGCCCGTTAAGGTGGATGACGTGACCACCCACAAAATGCACGCCGAATGGGGCGAGGTCACGCCACAGGCCGCCGCGGCTATCACTGCGGCAAAGGCCGCAGGCGGGCGGATTATTCCCGTGGGCACCACCGCGCTGCGGCTGATTGAAACCGCCGCGCGATCTGGCACCTTGCAGCCTTGGCGCGGGGATACCGACATTTTCATCTATCCCGGTTTTCAGTTTCACATCACAGACGGGCTGATGACCAATTTCCATCTGCCCAAATCCACCCTGCTGATGCTGGTATCGGCTCTAATGGGCAAATCGCAGATGGACAGGATCTATGCCCATGCTATTGCGCAAAACTATAGGTTCTTTTCTTATGGCGATGCGTCGCTTTTGCTGCCGAAACATAGCAGTTCCGTGGTATAGTGGGATAAAGGTAGGTTCGTTATGATCACCGTTCTGCGCCAATCTTGGCCGCTTTTGCTGGGTGTGATGCTGCTGATGCTGGGCAACGGCGTGCAGGGATCGCTTTTGGGCATTCGCGGCGCGTCCGAAGGGTTTTCAACCTTTCATCTGTCTATCGTCATGTCGGCCTATTTTCTGGGCTTTTTGGCGGGGGCCAATCTGGCCGCCCCGATGATCCGCCGCGTGGGCCATGTGCGGGTATTTTCGGCCATGGGCTCGGTGATTTCTGCCGTTCTAATCCTGTATCCCATGCTGGTGGAATGGCAGGCTTGGGCACTGATGCGGGTGCTGATCGGGTTTTGCTTTTCGGTTGTCTATATCACCGCCGAAAGCTGGCTGAACAACACCGCCACGAACGAGACGCGCGGCCAAACCCTATCGGCCTATATGATTGTGCAAATGCTGGGCATCATCGCAGCGCAGGGGCTTTTGGGATTTGGCGACCCGTCTGGATATGGGCTGTTCATCATCCCTTCCATCCTTGTGTCCCTGTCGTTCCTGCCCTTGCTGCTGGCAACTGTGCCCGCCCCCACGTTTGAACGCACAAAACCGATGAGCTTTGCCGCCCTATTCACCATTTCCCCACTGGGCTGCGCGGGGATGCTGCTGACGGGGGGCGTGTTTGCGGCCATGTTCGGCATGGCGGCGGTCTATGGCGCGCTGATGGGCATGTCTGTGGCGCAGATCGCGGGCTTTGTTGCGGCGATGTATGTCGGCGGGCTTGTGCTGCAATATCCCGTTGGCTGGGCGTCAGACCGCCTAGACCGCCGCGCGATGATTTTGTGGATGTCGCTGGCAGGCGCGGTGGTTATGGCAATTGCCGCCGCCGTGCCGCTGCCCTATGCGCTGGAGCTGCTGGTGGCAGGCGCGCTGGGCGGTGTGATTAACCCTTTGTATTCGCTTCTGATTTCGCACACGAATGATTACCTAACCAAAGAGCAAATGCCCGCCGCCTCGGCTGGGTTGATTTTCCTTAATGGCTTTGGCGCGATTTTTGGCCCCCTACTTGCAGGCTGGGCGATGGGGCTTATTGGGCCAAAGGGCTATTTTCTGGTGATTGGCTTTTGCTTTGCGGGGCTTGGCGGGTATGCCGCATGGCGCATGTCGCGCCGCGCCGCGCCCGTTCAAGGCAGCTATGCGGGCCTGTCTCCCACCGCATCGACCGTGGCGGTTGAGGCCGTGTTAGAACGTGCCGAAACAGATCGCGGCACGCCCAAGCAATAGCGCTTGCGCTTTGCGCGCCCGCGCGTCAGGCTGGCGCAAAAGGGGCGCGATATGTCTGATCCGATCGAAGTGCTAGACTATTGGCTGGGCGCCGTCGGCCCCGAAGGCTGGTATGCGGGCGGCGATGATTTGGACGGCGAAATTACCGCCCTATTCGCCCCCATTTGGCAAGCGGCCCATGAAGGCGCGCTGGAACATTGGGCCGAGGGCAGCGTTGGCACGCTGGCATATTTGATTGTATGCGATCAGTTTCCGCGCAACATGCATCGCGGTTCGGCGTTGGCCTTTGCCACTGATGCGCGCGCGCAGGCCGCTGCCAAACGGGCAATTGCGGCGGGCTGGGATTTAGAGGCACCAGAACCTGAACGACAGTTCTTTTACATGCCGCTGGAGCATTCCGAAGATCTGGCCGATCAGGATTTGGCGGTGAAATATATGAACGAGCGTTTATCATCGCACCCCGATATGGCCCTGCACGCCGCAGCCCACCGCGAAGTCATTGCCCGCTTTGGCCGCTTTCCCTTTCGCAATGCGGCCCTAGGGCGCGAAACTACGGCTGCAGAAGCAGAATTCTTGGCCAGCGGCGGCTATATGACCATCGTCAACGCGCTAAAGAGTAATGCAGCCAGCGCATAGGGCCACGGCAAAGCCTGTATTGCTTGGGTTTGTAAAATAGTTTAAGGCCAAACTAGTTTTTCGGGAGGAAGCACGATGGCTGCGCAGAACTTTGACGTTGTGGTGATTGGGGCAGGGCCGGGCGGCTATGTTGCGGCCATTCGCGCCAGCCAACTGGGCCAAAAGGTTGCCATAATCGAACGCGAAAATCTGGGCGGCATCTGCCTGAACTGGGGCTGTATCCCCACCAAAGCCCTGCTGCGCAGCGCCGAAGTGTTCCACCTGATGCACCGCGCGAAAGAGTTTGGCCTATCAGCCACGGGCATTTCCTATGATCTGGATGCCGTTGTCGCCCGCTCGCGCGGGGTGGCAAAACAGCTCTCAGGCGGCATTGGCCATTTGATGAAAAAGCACAAAGTCACCGTGTTTATGGGCACGGCAACCCTGCCCAAGGCTGGGGAAGTGACGGTGACCACCGATAAGGGCGTTGAAACCCTAACGGCCAAAAACATCATCCTTGCCACAGGCGCGCGGGCGCGCGAACTGCCAGGGCTTGAGGCGGACGGCGATTTGGTTTGGACATATCGCCACGCGCTTCAGCCCAAACACATGCCGAAAAAGCTGCTGGTCATCGGATCAGGCGCGATTGGCATTGAATTTGCATCGTTCTTTAACACCCTTGGCGCCGATACCACCGTGGTCGAGGTGATGGACAGGGTTCTGCCCGTGGAAGACGCGGAAATTTCCGCCTTTGCCAAAAAAGCCTTTGTCAAACAGGGCATGAAAATTCTTGAAAAAACAACAGTTAAGAAGCTTGATCGCGCTAAAGGCCAAGTCACCGCGCATCTGGAATCTGCCAGCGGGACAGTGACCGAAACCTTTGACACAGTTATTTCCGCCGTGGGCATTATTGGCAATGTCGAAGGATTGGGGCTGGAAGCCTTGGGTGTGAAAATTGACCGCACCCATGTGGTAACGGACGAATTCTGCCGCACGGGCGTGGCGGGCCTGTACGCCATTGGCGATATCGCAGGCGCGCCGTGGCTGGCGCATAAGGCCAGCCACGAAGGCGTGATGGTGGCCGAACTGATCGCGGGCGGCCATCCGCACCCGATCAAGCCGAACTCTATCGCAGGCTGCACCTATTGCCACCCACAAGTGGCCAGTGTGGGCCTGACGGAAGCAAAGGCGAAAGAGGCGGGCTTTGACATAAAGGTTGGCCGTTTCCCCTTTATCGGCAATGGCAAAGCCATC
>JAIXVS010000110.1 GCA_027482795.1 Rhodobacter sp. | reverse complement strand
GATTTATAGGCCAGCGGCAGAACCAGCGTTTTTAGAACAAAGGTCAGGCCAATAATGGCAAGGCCCATGTTGCCGATTTGGGCGTTCAGCCAGTGCAGCACGGCAAAAATCGGTTTGGTAAAGAAATAGAACCAACCCCAATCGATGGAATCGACAAACCCTGCGATAACGGGTTGGTCGGGGTTTGCTTTGGCGCCAAACAGACGCGACAGCAGGCTAGGGCTGTTTTCGTATTTTTGGATGGTGGCCCATTCTTTAGCCCCTGCAAACAGGCGGGTGGTGGACGTCGTGCTTTGCCCTGCGGGGATGGTCACCAAGGGCATACGCACTTCGGCCTGATAGATATTGGCACTGGGCAGAAATTTGCTGGCGGCAGTAAATGCGCCGCCCTGCTGCGGGATCAGGGTTGCCATCCAATAATGATCGGTAAAGCCGATCCAGCCGTCTTTGGTTGCCGGCGATGTTTCAACCAAGGCTTGCTCGGCCTCATTCACGGGCAAATCGGCGAAATCGGTGTAGTTCGCCTCGTGGTAAATGCCGTCCGTGCGGCGGATCAGGCCTTCGTGCACCACATAGATATTGACCAGATCAGTGGGCAATCCATGGCGGGCGACAATACCGTAATTCGACAGGTTCGCATCAGCGGTGCCCGCGTTTTTCACCTCGTCGGTGACGGTGAACATAAAATCGGCGTCCACTGCGATGGTGCGGGTAAAGGTCAGGCCCTTGGTGTTTTCCCATTCCAAGGTGACGGGCGTTTCGGGTGTCAGCGACCCGCCCGAGGTGATGTTCCAAACGGTGGTGGCGCTGGGCACATCGGCGGCATCCAGACCTGCGCCATTGGCCCAGCCAAACACGGCGTAATAGGGGGTGCCTTGGCCCACGGGGGACAGAAGTTTTACTTCGGGCGAATCGATGTCCAAAGTTTCGCGGTAGGTTTTCAGCGACAGATCATCGATCCGCCCGCCATAGGTGGAAATCGAGCCTGAAAGCTTGGGCGTATCGATTTGGATGCGCGGGGCATCCGATGCAGCCGCGCTGGCGGTATCGGCGGGGGCGGTTGTGGCAGGCGCGGGTGCGGCAGGATCAGCCGCCGTGCCCAAAGCAGCGGCATCGGGCGCGGCCAAGGTTTGCTGCTGTGCATTGGGGTCTGGGAACCATTGCGGAAACAGCATCGGGCCGCCCACAAACCATACAAGGATCACCCCAAGGCTAAGCGCCGTTGCAAGGATGAGGTTCTTATTCTGATCGTCCATTTGAACGCCGCCTTATTGATAAAACTGTGGGCAGGTTCAACGATAGGGGGCGGCAAAGGTCAAGCGGTTTTCCCTGTATAAGCGGCCCCGTCAGCGCATTTCTTGGCTGATTCGCGGCAGTTTGCCGATTTTGCGCCGCTCTGCCGCGATCCAGCCGCTGGTATCCTCAATCGGCATGGGGCGGGCGATGCCAAAGCCCTGTACATCATTGCATCCCAGCTGTGCCAGCATGGTGTGTTCGGCGGCGGTTTCCACCCCTTCGGCGATGGTGGTCAACTCCAACCGTTCGGCCATGGACAGGATCGCGGCAATCATGCGCTGCTGGCCGCGATCTTCGTCAACGCGGGTTACAAAACTGCGGTCAATCTTTAGGCGGCGAATGGCAAAGCGGCGTATCGATGTGATGGATGCGTGGCCTGTGCCAAAATCGTCCAGATCGATGCCGCAGCCAAGGCGGGCTAGGGCGGCGATATTGGCCACAATCACATCGTTATCGGTGGTGGCCACGACATTTTCCAGCACCTCGACGCACAGCCGATTTGGGTTCAGATCAAAGCGGTCAAGTTCCCATTTGATTTTATCGGCAAGGCGGGGGTTGCGCAGCTCTTCCGCCGAAAGGTTGACCGACACGGTTGGAATATCCAAATGCAGCTTGTCCCAGCGGACAAGGGCGGCAAGGGCGTTTTGCAGCATCACTTCGCCCAAGCGTTCCGACAGGCCAGCCGTCTCGATCATGGGCAAAAACACGGCTGGGCCAAGCAGGCCCTTGGTTGGGTGATACCAACGCGCCAGCGCCTCGAACCCCGTGATCGCCCCAGTATCGGTAGAAATTTGCGGTTGGAAATGGGCACGGATTTGCCCTTCGTCCAGCGCGGCCTCAAGCTCGTGGCGCAGGGCATCATGGTCGGCGCGGGTGCGGGCCATTTCGGGGGCAAACACGCGCAGCGCGCCTGGCCCATTGCGGCGCGCCTCGTCACCCGCAATTTGCGCCGCCTCTAGCAGGGCGGTGCCTGTTTCCTGCGGCGCGCGATCTGCCAAGCAAATCCCAACCGAAGAGGTCACATAAAGGCGCACCGCATCAATTTCCACGGGCGCAGCAATGGCGGCTTGCAGGCGCGCGGCCAGTTGCACAACCGATTCCAGATCCAGCCGCCGCGCGGGGGCCAGCGCCACCGCAAAACCGCCGCCTTCCAGCCGCGCCACCACATCCCCCTCGCGCAGCGCGGCGCAAATGCGTTCGGCTGACCGCGTCAGAACCTTATTTTCCGCCGCGCGGCCATGGCGTTGCAGCAGCTGATCTGATCCATCAAATTGCAGCACAAGGCAGGCCGTGGTTTTGCCGTGAAAGGGGCGGTCGGACAGAATTTCATCCAGCCGTTCCACAACGTGGTTGCGCAGGGCAAGCTGATCTTCACGCGGGGCAGTGCGGGGGCGATCTGCGGCATCTTGGCCCACGCGCAAAGCGCCCAGCAGCCCCAACACAAGGGGTAGGCCCAGCGCCGTGGCCATAAGGCTAACCTCGCCGCCCAGCCAAAAGGCTGCAAGGCTGATTGCGGGGATGAACACCATCCATTCAGGTCTGCGAATCAGCGTTATGGCGGCAAATCCAATGCCCGAAATCTTGCTGCGCACCCTGCTGAACATCGCCAAACTCTCCCGCACTGGGGGGCGCTACCGCCCCGTTACGGACAAGTTAGGCAAAGGGTCTAACAGAGTGGTTAATCTTCCTGACCCAGATGCTGCTGATTTTCCTTAAACTTTTCCCCATCTGCGCCGCCCAATGCCAAGCCCATGAAATCAAACAAGGCGGGGTCGGCCAGATGCGACGGGCGCACATGCATCAGCGCGCGGGCCATAATGCCGCGCCGACCGGGGCTGCGCGACTCCCACTCATCCAAGATTTTCTTGACCTGCACGCGCTGAAGCCCCTCTTGGCTGCCGCACAGATCGCAAGGAATAATCGGAAATTCCATCGCGGCGGAAAAGGCCCCGCAGTCGGCTTCTGACACAAAGGCCAGCGGGCGATAGACAAACAAATCGCCCTCCTCGTTGACCAGTTTCGGCGGCATGGTGGCAAGGCGGCCGCCATGGAACAGGTTCATGAAAAACGTCTCTAGCATGTCATCACGGTGATGTCCCAGCACAACGGCGCTGCACCCTTCTTCGCGGGCGATGCGGTACAAATTGCCCCGTCGCAGACGCGAGCATAGCGCGCAATAGGTGCGCCCTTGCGGCACCTTATCGACCACAATCGAATAGGTGTCTTGGTATTCAATGCGGTGCGGTATGCCCATTTTTGTTAGAAATTCGGGCAGCACAGTGGCGGGAAAATTCGGCTGGCCTTGGTCAAGGTTGCAGGCCAGCAAATCCACAGGCAGCAGCCCGCGCCATTTCAGATCGTGCAGCACCGCGAGCAAGGTATAGCTGTCTTTGTCGCCCGACAGGCACACCAGCCAGCGCGCGCCGCGCTGGATCATGCCATAGGTATCAATCGCATCGCGCACCTGCTGCAAAATCTGTTTGTGCAGGCGGCGAAACGCGTCGGTCTGGGGAGCGTTTTGCAAGATAAGGGGAATGTCAGTGTCCAGCATGGCGGGCCTAGTCGTGCGAATGGGGGGGGACGGGGTCATAACCGCTGCCGCCCCAAGGATGGCAGCGCAGCAGGCGGCGGATGGTAAGATAACTGCCCTTAAACGCGCCGTGCCGCTCTAACGCTTCCAGCGAATAGGCGCTGCATGTGGGCTGAAATCGGCAGCTATGCCCAACCCAAGGGGACAGAAACAGGCGGTAGGCGCGTACGGGCAGGGCGACGATATGGGCAAGGGGGCTCATGGCTTGGCCTTTTCCAAATGGATTTGCGTCAGCGCGCGGGTCAGATCGGCGCGCAAATCGCCATAGGCGCGGGCGATGGTCGCCTGCGGTTTGGCGACCAAAACATAATCCCATCCTGCTTGACCTAAACTTGGCAATACATCGCGCACCACCGCGCGCATACGCCGTTTGGCACGGTTGCGCGCCACGGCATTGCCGATTTTCTTACTGGCGGTAAAACCGATGCGGATACCCAGTGTATCATCGCCGCGCAGGCGGGCTTGCAGCAGAAAACTGCCCGTGCCCATACGCCGCGCCGATGCCGCACGCAGAAAATCCGCGCGCTGGGTTAGGGTGGAAATGCCAGCAGGCGCGCAAAGCAAAACCGCCGAGGCACTGTCGGAGGCGGTGGTTTCGCCCATATCCGATGCCTTCGGCGGTTGCATATCTTGCCCCTTTATCCACCCCAAAACAGGGCGGCAAAAGCGTTCTTAAAAAAGATTAGGCAGACAGTTTCTTGCGGCCCTTGGCGCGGCGCGCTGCCAGCACAAGACGGCCGCCTTTGGTGGCCATACGCGCACGGAACCCGTGGCGGCGGGCGCGAACAAGGTTCGAAGGTTGAAAAGTGCGCTTCATCGCGGTCTCCATCAGACGTATGCTGCGAACCTGCTAGATTCGCCAGCCGTAAACTTGAAGCCCGTCCTTTAGGCGGGCTTTGGGGCCAAGTCAACGGCGCAATGCGTCTTTTGCCCAAGATTTTGCACCCATCTGGGGCGAAACTGGCGCGGCTTTGGCAGGAATTCGCCATACCACTCGCAGTGGTGCGCGCAAACTGCTAAGGTTTCATGGCGTAGCGAATTGCGCGCAAACACAGGAACGCCCAGATCGTGCAAGACGGCAGCGGGATAGATCAGGCAGAACAGATCAGCGCGGCGCCTTTGCGCGGGGCGTGGAAGGGCGGCTTTTGGCGCACCCTGTCGGGCCGTTTTCTGATTTTGACGGTGGTCTTTGTCATGGTGGCCGAAGTGCTTATCTTTGTGCCCTCCATCGCGCGGTTTCGGGCCGATTTTTTGAACATGCGGCTGGAAAAGGCGCAGATTGCCGCGCTGGCGCAATTGGCCGCGCCCGATATGGTCACGCCCGAATTGGAACGCGAGTTGCTGGCCAATGCCGAGGTGTTTAACGTGGTGCTGCGCCGCAACGAAGTGCGCGAATTGGTGCTGTCATCGCAGTTGCCGCAGCCCATTTCGCAAACCTTTGATCTGCGCGGCGCAGGGCCTATGGTGCTGATTGGCGATGCTTTTGCAGCCCTAACAGGGCGTACGGGCGGCATCATTCGCGTCATAGGCCAGCCCGTGCAAGATGCAGGGCTGCTGATTGAAATTACAATGGATGCAGCCCCCCTGCGCGCGGCGCTGATTGATTATGGCGCGCGCATTTTGGTGCTGTCGGCAGTGATTTCGGCGATCACGGCGCTGGCGCTGTTTTGGGCGGTGCAGCGGTTGATGGTGGCCCCCATTCGGCGCGTGGTGCTGCATATGCAATCTTATGCCGAAGCGCCCGAAGATGCCCGCCGCGTTATTGCCCCCACCTCGCGCGTGGACGAATTGCGCCGCGCCGAAGAGGCCATGGCGATGATGCAAACGCAGCTGACATCAGCCTTGCGGCAAAAAGAGCGGTTGGCGCAATTGGGCGGGGCGGTGGCAAAAATCTCGCATGATTTGCGCAATATCCTGACTTCGGCGCAGCTGTTTGTGGATCGGATTGAAGGCAGCCAAGACCCCGCCGTGGCGCGCGCGGCCCCCAAACTGGTGGGCAGCATTTCGCGCGCGGTGGCACTGTGCGAATCCACCCTAACCTTTGGCCGCGCGGAAGAGGCCGCTCCCCAACCGCGCCCCGTCGACATTGCCCTTCTGGCCTTTGACGTGGCCGAAGCAGACGGGATTGGCGCGGATACGCCCGTTACCTTGCAGATAGACGCACCACAGGGCTTGCTTATCTGGGCCGATCCTGAACAGTTGTACCGCGTGCTGTCCAACCTGATCCGCAACGCACGCCAAGCGATCGAGGCGCAGGGCAAAGCGGGGCAAATCACCGTTTCGGCAGGGCAAACCCCTGTGGAATATTGGGTGATGGTGGCCGATACGGGGCCAGGCCTGCCCGACCGCGCCCGCGCCCATTTGTTCGAGGCGTTTTCGGGGGCCGCGCGCAAGGGCGGCACAGGCCTAGGCCTTGCCATTGCGGCCGAACTTGTGCGCGGACATGGCGGGCAGCTGGAACTGCTGCGCAGCACGGCCCAAGGCACGGCGTTTATCTTGCATCTGCCGAAGTCCGCGCAAAAGTAAAAAAAAGGCCCCCGAATGGGGGCCTTTTGTTGGATGTTTCGCGCAGGCTTATTGAACCGCGCCAATCGTCCAGAACAGCGTCTCGCCCGAACTGTCATTGGTGCCATCATTGTCGGTTACAACAAAGCCGTTGCCTGCTGCATCAATCGCAAAGCCTTCGACCTTTTCGGCGATATAGCCGTTCAGCACGGCCAGATCTGGCATGAAATCATGCACCAGCTCTTTGGTGACCACGGGCAACGCCCCGCCCAGCGCGGCTGGGGCAAGCTGCGCCACAGGTACCCGGTACAGCTTTTTGGTTTTGGCCGCTGCGCCCACCTGATTGTCACGTTCGACGATATAGGCGAAATCGCCGTGAATGGTCATTTCCGACAGACCCATCCATGCGCCTTCGGAAGGGGCGTCCAGCGGATAATGCACCGCGCCCCACGTGGCATCCGCGGTGTTGTACGACACCAGTTTGACCATACCCGCTGGGTCATCGCCCCATTCGCGCTGAACAGGCATCCACAACGTATCGCCCACTGCGGTGATCCCTTCAAACCCAAAGCGGATTTCATGGGCCAACAGTTCGGGCGGCAGACCGATTTCGGCCTGAATTGCGCCTTCGCCATCAACACGGATGATGCCGTGGCTGTACAGGCGATCTGACCGCCCTTCGGTGGCCAGCCAGAAGCCGCCACTGCCATCGGGGGCAATGCCCTCTAGGTCTAATTTCTGCGCCGCAAGACCGTTGCGCGTGACAGTTACCAAGGCTGTAATTTTTGCAGGGGTCTGCGTGGCGTCAATGGTGTAGATATTGGCGCTGTTTTGCAAAACGCTGTCAGACACGGCGTAAAGCGTGCCCGCTTTTTCAGGGTCGGCGGCAAGGCCAGAAAGGGCGGCCCAGCCGATAGGTGCTTCGCTGCCCGCCGAGGTAATCATTGGATAGGCGGCAGGCCCGTCACCCAAAGCATAGATCATCACATGGGCGCGCGCGCCGCCATCTTCGACCAAATCCAACTCGTTCGCTGTGGCAAACAGGGCGCGCGATGGAATGGCAACCATACCTTCTGGGCTGATACCCGATGGCAAGATTTGCGTCAGCACGGGGGCGGCAGGATTGGTCAGATCATAGACCCCCACCACAGACCCACGTTCAGATGCAACAAAAGCCATGGGCGTTTCGCCAAATGTGGCAACTTCCACCGATTCCAGTTCGGTGCCTTTGGATCGGCTGCGATGTTCGGGGTAATGGCCCATAGCGGCAATCGCCTGTTCCAAACTTGCACCCGATTCATACACAACCGTGCCGTCTTTCTTAAAGATCGTCCAGCTGCGCGAGCCGCCTTCATAATCGCCTTCATTGGCAACGGCGAAATGGTCGCCATCAATCCACTTTACGCCATCGGGTTCGCGCAGCATGTTTTCTTTGGTGGCGGTAAAGTCCAAAACGCCATCGGATTTGGTGTCTACACCGTCCAGAGTGACCGCGCCTGCGCTAAAGTGGCTGGCAACTGCGCCATCCGCCCCGATAACAACGATGTGGTTGTTTTCTTGCATGGTCAGGACAATTTCGCCATTTGCGTTGATGTCGACAAATTCAGGTTCGGCATCATCGGGGGCCACTGCGGCAAGGCCCGTCACGTCGATTTTCTGCAAGGCTGCGCAGTCCACGCCGCCATTCGCAACGGCGGCCTTGATGACAAAACCCGAAGGGGCCTGCGGGATTGCGCCATCATTCACGTCTTCGTCACGCTCGTTTTCAATCGCCACGGCAAGAAAGGATCCATCGGGGGCAGTGGCCACAGAATCGGGCTGACCGCCCAGATCGCATTCGGCCTCAACCGCGCGGGTGGCCAGATCAACCGTCACCAGCTTGCCCGATGGGGCGGTAAAGCTTTCGGATGTGTTCACAGCCACAAAAATCTTGCCGCCAATGAAATGCGCTGTCGTCGGCTCGCCGCCCATGTCGATATTGCCAAGGGGCTTTGGCGCGGCGGGGTCGGTGATGTCGATCAGGCCAATCGCGCCCAGCGGGCTGTCGGTATAGACCAGCGTATTGCCATCTTCCGAGGCCGAGATGATTTCGGCCGATGATGGGCGGCCTGTATCTTCGCCCGCCGCCATGTTCAGGGGCGTGGCAAAACTGGCGATGCGGTTAAAGCTGGTTTCGGCCCGCGCGGGCAGGCCCGCAAGAAGTGCCAGTGTTAAAGCACAGCTAAATGTCCGAAGCATTGCAGTATCCTTTACATGGGGAATTCCTACTATCCTAATGCGTGCAAATGACGGGGCGATGACGTCTGCGTTACAGCTGCGTGACAGACGGATGGGCTGCAAGACAGGCAAAGCACGCGCGAATTTCGGCCCGCCCCCAAATTCACCCTTGCATCACCGCGCGCGCAAGGCTAAACGCCCCACCAGTGGACCCATAGCTCAGCTGGATAGAGCATCAGACTACGAATCTGAGGGTCGGGCGTTCGAATCGCTCTGGGTCCACCATTTTCTGATATATCGTTGCATAAACCGAAAACCCTCGCGAAAGCTGTGCAATTGGTTTGCAAATTGCATTGGCGAAGCGCCGCTGAAGGCGGCCCTATTTGAAACCGCTTTCCCGATGGCGCAGGATTGTTTTTCCGATCCTGATGAAACCAAAATTAACCATTCGCGCAACGCTTATGGCCGAAAGCGCAATTGCTTCAAGGCACATACCTTCTAGAAGTTTTTAAACTTGACCCTTGCGCGGCAGGCGGCCACGCCG
>JAIXVS010000011.1 GCA_027482795.1 Rhodobacter sp. | reverse complement strand
TCCGCAAGCCCCTTCCAGAATCAGCAGACCCCGTTTGAAGCTGCCCAATCTGGAAGTGTGGCCGAGTGGTTTAAGGCTCTAGTCTTGAAAACTAGCGTAGGGGGAACCGTACCGTGGGTTCGAATCCCACCTCTTCCGCCAACACGACTCCAGTCTAACTGTCTCTGGCACCGAAGGTCTAACTGTCTCTGGCATCGAATGCACGATTAACGATTTTCAGATCGAACTGATGTAGGTTTCCGTCAACTCCAAGGGGAAGCCATGAGTTCATTCGCCAATTTCAGCCAGTTCACCGGTCATGGCGGTCATGCAAGCATCATCCTAAGCCTGCTTCCTATTGAACGGTCGCTGGAGCTAAAGCAGTCGTCGCTTGACCCGTCCAGCGTTGATGCTTTTGAGCAGCGCCTGCGCGAACTTACTGCTGAAAACTGGTTCGGCCTTGCGGCAGCCCTTCGGCGGGCTGGCATTGAGGCCGACCCAGCCGCAGAATACATCGAGGCCGAAATTGGTCAGGCGCGGGCGACATATTCCGATCAGGCTTCCGCGATCCTGTCAGCTGGCGACCCATCTGTTTCCGAAGCAGACCTCGCCACATTGTCGGATTGGCTGGCGCGGCGTTTCCTGACCGAGATCAATGAACGGCGTCAACGTGACCTGGGCGTGACCCACTACATCTGGCGCACCCAAGACGATCCCAAAGTTCGAACGACTCATGCCGAGCGAGATGACAGACTTTTCTCTTGGGATGACCGCTTCAGCGACGGGCACCCCGGCCATGGCTACAACTGCCGCTGCACGGCAGAACCTGCAATCCTGGACGGAGCAATCCTGCTGACAGAAGTTACGCTTTCGGAAGGCCTGTCGAATCGGATCGCCGATGCGCAAGGAGCAGGATTGGCTGATGCGGCGGCTGAAGCGGTAGCGGGCGGGGTCGAGACGCTTTACTCCACAATCCGGTTCTTCTGGCTCGGCCATCGGCGACTCTTCGGAGTCATCACGCCCGAGGAAGAGGTCGAACGCCTTGCACTGCGCGAGGGGCTGATCCGGACCATCGACACGATCATCAACCTTGATGCCGAAACCGTACGTAGCATGGCCGAGGCCTTTATCGACTACTTCGACGCGCGCCATGCCGACTTGCGCCTGCTTGACCTAGAACACCGTCTGGGGCTTGTCTCGGAAGATTCGCTGCTGAGCGCCTACCGGCAGGTGGCATATCTTGATGCGTCGGTGACACTTGGGGCCACTGCCCTGACCACCGTTGCGTCACGTTTGGGAATTGGTGTGGCGCGCCTGCGGCCGCGAGATGCCATCGTTGCTTTGCGCACGGCTGCCGCGCGCTATGACGGGATGCTTAGCATGCGTCGAGCTTTCGTTGCCACCTATGTGTCTCGACGCTTTGCGGACCTGTCCACCCAAGGCCACGGTCCGCAACGCCACGAAGGTGCCGTGACAAGGGCGATACTTGAGGCACGTGTTCTGCGCGGGATCGGCCCGATGACCGGTACACGGGTTGATGGAGTAACCCGGGGCCGGCATCGGGCGCCAAATGCGGCATCGAGGTTTACCACACCCGAAGCTTTTGTGGCCGCCGAGAATTATGTTCGAAGTAGCCCAGAATATCGCGCCGCGCGCGAAGCGGCGTTGTTTGATCCGGCGTTTCGAGAAGGCTCCTTCGAGGTTGCCTTACCGATCAGAGATGCGTTGGGGCCTGACATGATGACTGCGCTCGAAGGTGTTGTCCGCATTGGCCCCCGCAACGGTGCAGACCCATTGGCAGCGATGAATTTCGAAAATGGCCTTGTCATCGCGCAATTCAGAATTGCAACCGACGGAGAACCCGAACTTATCACAATGTTCCCGGTCGGGAGGCGCCAATGACCGTGCCCTATGAGTTCATGATGACAACTCATCTGTTCTTACATACCAACAACTATCGACCGGATGAGTTGAAGTCGGCCGTTCCGAAACGGTCTGAATGGATCGAGCGAGTCCAAAGGCAGTTCAACGAGGTGCTGCAAACGCGCTCGGTCACCGTTGACTGGTATGCCGAGCATGCCAACGAATTGTTTGATGACGAAGAAACCTTGTACCGCTATCTCAATGAGGTCTACGACTACGTTTTCCGGGACGGGCCCTGGCCAGTGACTGAAAGCTGACGACCGCCCAGAGAAGGTTGGATTGCAGTCGCGCTCCCGCCGCATCACGGGAAAAACCCCCAGCGATGTGGGCAGCGCACCAATTGCAAAAGGCTAACCCTGCCCGCGTGATAGCATTTTCCGCAAGCCCCTTCCAGAATCAGCAGACCCCGTTTGAAGCTGCCCAATCTGGAAGTGTGGCCGAGTGGTTTAAGGCTCTAGTCTTGAAAACTAGCGTGCGGGGAACCGTACCGTGGGTTCGAATCCCACCGCTTCCGCCAATTTCGAATGCCCCTGCGATCGATCAGTCTCCTTGAACGCATGTTTCATTTACCAAACCCAAATTGGGCCAGTGTATTGCGTTCAACACAGATGATTGTGGGGGATGGAATGTGTAGAACTTGCTTTGAAAACTTCATTCGCGTCAGTGGCACCAAGACGTTCAGCCTGAACTTACGCTATTAAACGGGTCTTGAGGCGAAGCAGAGCGAATTAGCCCATTGGGCATTTGTTCGAAGTTGGCTGGACGTCGTTTGGCATCAGGTTTTTGGTTCGACTGCGCAGGCTATCCTTAAGACCAATCCGTTTGAGTTTTCAGCCGCCGGCCTGTCTGACCTAGACGTGGAAAGTCTACGTGGCGACGCCATGGTTGCAGTGCAAGCTGCAATCGAGAGTTAGGGATTCGATCTTACGCGCCCTTCAGGGCAACAGCTTGCGCTGGCTGTGTTGACTGGTTTTCTCAATCAAGCGCAGCAAACAGCAATGCAAATAGAGGTCTAGGTCTGGATAACCCAGCAAGACGGTCGTGTTAGGAAAGCTAATGCTGAACGAAAAAATCAGATTTTTCGTTGGGATACCCCGCCTAACGGCGGTCATCCATCGACGGATTTCGGATGCAGGTGCTATGCCAGACCCTTAGGCGTGGAAGGATACTGGGCGCGCGTGGCGCCGTCGGTGGATGTGTTCACTTTAGACCTTGAGGCGTGGGAGGGAAACGTTGATCACATGTATCGGGGTACCCGAGGGTTCGTGACGGTCGGCAAGGGTAGCCGACTGCGTCCCAAAACGCGCGCCCCCGCGCCAAGGTTTCTTGGCGCGGGTGTGTTTGTTTGGGCCTTTGCCCTGCCGCTCTGGGTCTTGCCCCGTTTAGATGAACAAGAAGAAGTCGTCGGCGCTTAGGTTTGTGACGTTTGTCAGTTGTGCGATGGCGATGGCGTTATCGCCAAGGCCGCCGTCGGCGTCCCAGTAGAGTGTGCCGCCCGTGACGTCTTCTTGGAAGATGAACACGCCATCCGTGCCGCCCGAGTCGAGCGACGTGTAGTCGGTGGTATTCAGCACGGTGGGCGTGGTGCCTGCCTGCAAATTGCCGCCAAAGGCGGATGCCGACACCCCGATGCGATCTTCAAGCTGGACAAAGTCGGTGATCAGATCGAACCCATCGCCCGCGACCAGATAGGCGAAGATATCGTCGCCCGCGCCGCCCGTCAGCGAGTCATCGCCCGCCCCGCCGTTCAGCAGCTCTGACTCGTCATCATCGCCCACCAACACCTCGTCACCAGCGGTGCCGATGATGCCTTCGCGCGAGCCTTGGATCGTCCATTCCAGCGTGGCAACCGCGTTGCCTGTGCCATCGTTGACCAGATAGGTATAGGTAAAGGTCTGCGTTTGGCCATCGATCAGGAACTGGTAGGCAGGATCATCGCAGTTCAATAAGAACAGCCCCGTGCCCGTGAACGAAATGCCCGGATACTGCTGGAGCGGGTCGGCCAATGCGGCCAGCGGATCGCCTTCGGTGTCGACGTAGAAATTGACGATGTCGACCGCCGTTACGCCCTCGCCCACGATGTTGAACACGGTGATGGGGGTCGAGACATCGGGCAAGCTATTGCCCGTATCTGGCACGGTAAAGGTCACATCCACCTGATCGGCTGCGCCAAACTGATCGTTCACAAACAGGGTGATGGTTTGATCGCTGCCCGCCGCAAAGTCATCCGCGTCAATCACGTAGCTCCAGGTCACCGCACCTACAGCGCCGTTCTGCGCCGAAGTGCTTGCGTTGATGGTCACGCCCAGCCCCAAAGGATCCAGCGCGGTGACAAAGTGGGTGTTGCTAAAGTCCGCATCGGTAAACTGCACTGTGCCCGACACCTCGATTTGGCCATTGCCCAGATCGGTGATGGTGGGGGCATTGCCCGGCTGCATGACAATCTCTGGCGCGTCGTTTGTGCCTGTAAGTGTCACGGTGACGGTCGAAGTGACCGCGGCCCCGTTGCGATCGGTGGCGGTGACTTCGATGTCTTGCGTTGCGGTTTCGCCTTGGGCCAGGTTTTGGAAGGCGGTGCCAGCGGTGTAGCTAAGCTGGGTGCCTGTGATGCTGGCGGTGCCGACGGACGGTGCGCCCGTGATGGTGTAGGTCAGGGTCGCGCCGCTGTCATCGCTGTCGATGTCATCGCCCAGAGCGGCAAGGTTTAGCGTGGCCGCTGGGCCATCTTCTGCCGCCGCCAAGACACCTGCTGTGAGGGTGGGTGCATCGTTGGTGCCAGTGATGGTGACGGTCACGTCATTGCTGACGCTTGCCCCGTTGCGATCCGTTGCGGTGACGGTGACGAC
>JAIXVS010000350.1 GCA_027482795.1 Rhodobacter sp. | reverse complement strand
CGGTATCGTCTATGGCGACAACACTGCGCCCACGCCGATCAAAATTAATTACAACATGCTGCTCAAGCGTTTGCGCCAAGGCCGTTTCCTGTCGACCCTGTTTAACCTAAAGGTTGCAGGCCAGCCAGACGTGCACGTGGTCTGCCGCGGCGTGCAACGCGATGTGGTCAAAGATTTGCCCACCCACGTTGACTTTATGCGCCTGCACGATGACAGCCGCATCAACCTGTTTATTCACGTTGAATTCATCAACCACGAGGCCAGCCCTGGCCTAAAGCGCGGCGGCACCCTGACCGTTGTGCGTTCGGACGTGGAATTGGAAGTCTTGGCATCGGAGATCCCCGATCATATCACCGTTGATCTGACGGGCCTGAAAATGGGTTCGGTTATTCACATCAACGACATCGCGCTGCCAGAGGGCGTGCGCCCAACGATTGCGCGCAATTTCGTGATCGCCAATATCGCAGCGCCTTCGGGCTATGTCGAAACCGAAGAAACCGCTTAAGGCCGCAGGGTTTTGGACGCAGATTTATGCGCGGCGGGGCAACCTGCCGCGCTTTTGCGTTGGGGGGGGTGTTCTATTCACTTGCCAGCCAGTGCTTGCAACCATTCGCCCGATAGCTGTTTGGCCGCTAATTGGGCGCGCATCTGATCGATGAACTCGGCCAAATGTTGTGGATCGTTTGCCTTTATGTCAGCAACTTCCTTTGCAAGCAGACGCTCAAAGGCGTCAAACTCGCCAAGTTCAATGGCGAGGCTCAGAGCAAAGAAGTCGGCAATTTCATCATTATCAGAACGGCTGATATCTATCAAAAGCGACCGCAAGAATAAAATAGCATTTGACGCGGCCACAAACAAATCTTCAGTTGGATCATCAGGAAAAGGCTCATGTTCTCTGTTCAACGCAATAAGCATCTTTTGCAGTTGTTTCTCTAGAACCTGCGCAGAGCGGTGTGTTTCAATTAAAGTCGGCATTAAGCTTCCCGCAAGAATGTAGATGATAAGGTGTGAATAGTAGTCTTAGCTAAAAACCCAATCGCCCATATCGACCGTTGTTTCATTCCTCTTGTTCTTCATAGCTTAATGAAGGATGCAGCTTTGTCACCTTGTCCAAAATGCCATCATCCATCTGGCGCATGATTTCTCCAATGCTTCTTAGCATTTGCTGCCTTAGCGCCTCGTCGTCTATCTCTCTTATCTTGAAAGACAACTCACTTAACGAGTGCGACATTTCTTTCAGCGCGCCCAGAATATTTCTGGCTTGTTCTTCATTCACCGCATTCTCCTCAAAACGGACAATAGTGGGCTGCCTTGCATTCACGCATCCAAAACTTGTGTCCGAGGAACAGGATCACCCCACCGCGCTGGGTTCTGCAAGGCATACCCATAGACACTCGCCCCATCGACCAGCCCCAGCGGGTCTGCCTGAATATACCTCCCCAAGGTTGCATCGTAATCGCGCATCCAGTTTTGATGCAAGCCATTTTCCGCCGCAAACCACTGCCCCGCAAACCGCGCGTCACTGCCCGCGCGCGAAACCACCCGCCCGAACGGGTCATAGGACTGCGCCCAAACCACCGCCCCCGCAGCATCGGTGGCAAAGGTGGGGCGATAGATATGATCCGCCCGCACGAACTGGCCAGCCAATAATCAGCGAGTATCAACGCACTGGACAATGCTCCGCGACTGGTAGGCCGTCTTTGAGAAGATAAACTTCCGTGCAACTGAAGCCGCCCCGAAAAATCTCGTTAAAACCAACGTCTGGGAATAGAAACTCCCCGATTGAAATCTGACCATCAACATTCCGATCCGAAAACGCCAATGTTTTCGATGAGATCACTGTAAAGATGGCTACTATGCTGCCTAATGCCAACCCGCAAAGAAATGCAAATGTGACTTTCATTCGGGAAATACCGGTGACCAAAATGCTTGAGAAGATGCCGTACCTGGTATAGGGGTGGCAATCGGCCGCGCCGCTCTACCATTTTCAGACCAGTATTGGTCATTTCGCGTCAGAGCATCCCTAAAGCCCTTTGGCGTCAATGCATTTTGCGAGTATAGACCCAAAGAATTTAAACACGACTCCCAAGGATCGGTGCAATTACTGCCCATTGCGCTGTAAGCGGTATCATAAGACTGCAAGCAAGCTTGAAGTTGCCCCTCTTGGGGCGGGGTTAGCGGTATGCGAATCTCTTCGCCGCCTCTAAAGGATTGCCGTCCCCTGTATTTCTCGTCGGTTTCTATGCTCATACCATTTGGTCCATAAGAATAGTTGGTTCCATTAATATGTCCAGAAACATGTCCAAAAGACGACCCGCCATGCCCTACACCAGACCAGAACTGTATGGCTGTTTCTTCCCCCCTCGGATCACTCCACCGCGAGGGGTTATGCAGGGCATACCCATAAACACTCGCCCCATCCACCAGCCCCAGCGGGTCTGCCTGAATATACCTCCCCAAGGTTGCATCGTAATCGCGCATCCAGTTTTGATGAAAGCCATTTTCCGCCGCAAACCACTGCCCCGCGAAGCGCGCGTCACTGCCCGCGCCCGAAACCACCCGCCCGAAGGGGTCATAGGATTGCTGCCAAACCACATCCCCCGCAGCATCGGTGGCAAACACAGGCCGATAGATATGATCCGCCCGCACGAACTGCACCGCACCGCCTTGGACCACGGCAATCGGCTCCCAGCCCAGCCAGATATACTCGCGCAGCAAGGCCCCCGTGGTGGCATCATATTCCGCGATGCGGCAAGTCTAAACGACATAAAACGTGTCGTGATGCTGGATCACATAGCTTTCGTACATTTCCCATGTGTCATAAATTTCAAGGATATCTCCTCTGGTGAACCAAACCTTCAGCGTTCCATCCTCTTGCGAGGAGACTTTCTGCACCGCCTCGGCAATCAGCTGTGCAAGTGCGCTTGCTGCGGAACGCGAATCCTCAAAGGGTGTCCGTACAGCGTGTTGGTCTTGAATTAGAAAATCGCACTCGATGCTGATCGAAGTGTAATCCCCGAAATTGAGAATAACCTCATTTGCGCCAATGCAAACCTGATCCAAAGTCTTGCCAATGAAGAAATCTAGATTGGTTCCACTTGGTAACGGGTTCATGATGCTTCCTACTATCGAACAGCTCAGCGAAAATTGGCAAGTGATCTTGTTCCTACTTAAGGCACATTCTCTGGCGGTTTTATGGTCGCACGCAAGCCAAATAGAACAGTAAACCACTGCCCCGCAAACCGTGCGTCTGTTTGCATAGCCTCTAGGCCGCAACGCCCTGACTGGGCAGCAGTTGCACTGCGCCGATTTGCCATCCTTCTGGCGTTTCGACCATCATGTAATCCAGCAGATGCGTGGTGCCTGCGCCGTCGACCATCAGCACCCGCTGCCACAGGTTGCCTGCGACGGTGCGCAGTTCCAACATGCGCACGTCGCGCGGGGCGACCACCATCGGATAGCCTTGGCGCACCATCATTTCGAACCTGTCCGCCGTGCCGAACATGCCCTTGATGCTGGGCGCGGCGAAGGTAAAGGCGGTGGCAAAGTCGCCAGCGGCCATCGCGTCAATTTGGCTTTGGATCGTGGCGCGAATGGGCGGGCTTGGCGGCTGGGTGTCTTGGGCGCTTGCGGGCAGGGGCAAAGACAAGGCGATAAGAAGGGCAAAAAGGCGGCGCATCGGGCACTCCTTTGGCTGGGATAGCCAAAGGGTAGACCAAGCGCCGCGCAAGTCAAATCATGCTTTTGCCACCATCTCGCCCGCCAGCGCGCGATCCATCAGCGCAATCGTTTCCGCCACGCCATACAGCGCGACAAAGCCGCCGAACCTTGGCCCATCGGATGCGCCAAGCAGCACTTCGTACAGGGCTTTGAACCAATCGCGCAGGGGGTCAAAGTTGTGGTCTTTGCCTACGGCGAAGACCATGGTTTGCAGGGTGTCGTCGGTGGTTTCCCCCTCCCATGCCGCCAGACGCGCGCGCAGGTCGACCATGGCGGCGCGTTCCATATCGGTGGGCAGGCGGAAGGTGCGGGTGGGCGCGATTTTATCAGTGAAATAGCGCACGGCATGGGCGGCGGCGGCGTTTAGATCGGGGTTGGCTTCGGGGCTGGCACCCGGGGCGTATTTTTTGATAAAGCCCCACAGCCCTGCCGCATCGGTAGCCCCTGCCACGCTTGCCAAGTTCAGCAGCATACCAAAGGTCACAACCATTTTCGACGCAGGCGGCGCGCCGTGGTGGATATGCCAAACGGGGTTGTTCACCTGCGCGTCGATGTCTTGCGTTTCATAGGCGCGCAGTTGCTGGTGGTATTCATCCACCGCGCGCGGGATCACGTCAAAATGCATCCGCTTGGCGATTTTCGGCTTTTGATACATGAAATAGGAAAGCGATTCCGTGGCCGCATAGCTTAGCCATTCGTCGATGGTCAGGCCGTTGCCTTTAGATTTGGAAATCTTTTGGCCCATGTCATCAAGGAACAATTCATAGGTCATATGATTGGGCGCGCGCCCGCCCAGCACGTTGCAGATGCCGTCATAGATGGGGGTGTTGGTGGAATGGTCTTTGCCATACATTTCAAAATCCACATCCAGCGCGGCCCAGCGCGCGCCGAAATCGGGCTTCCATTGCAGTTTCACATTCCCGCCCGTGACGGGCAGCGTCCATTCGCGGCCAT
>JAIXVS010000164.1 GCA_027482795.1 Rhodobacter sp. | reverse complement strand
TAACCCCGCCACGCCCAGCATGGACGCGGGGTTAAAGCAAAGCGGGTCTAGAAATTCATCATCCAAGCGGCGGTAAATCACATCCACGCGCTTTGGCCCTTCGGTCGTGCGCATATAGCAATACTCGCCATCCACGAACAAATCTTGCCCTTCAACCAGTTCGACCCCCATCAGATCGGCAAGAAAGGAATGTTCATAATAGGCGCTGTTGAAATGGCCCGGCGTCAAAATAACCACAGTAGGCGCGCCTTTGCATTTTGGCGGGGCAACCGATGCCAGAGTGCGGCGCAGCTTATCAGGATAGGTATCAACAGGTTCAATGCGGTTTTCGCGAAACAGATCGGGGAACATCCGCATCATCATCTCGCGCGATTCCAGCATATAAGACACGCCCGAAGGTGTGCGGCAGTTATCTTCCAGCACATAGAAATCGCTTGGCCCCGTGCGCACAATATCCACGCCCACGATATGCGAATATACCCCCTTGGGCGGAATAATCCCCACCACGGCCTTTTCATAGGCTGCGTTTTTGTACACCAGTTCGGCAGGAATGCGCCCTGCGCGTACAATCTCGCCCCGCCCATAGACATCGACCAAAAACGCATTCAGCGCGCGGGCGCGCTGTTTGATGCCGCGTTCCAGCTTGGCCCATTCACCGCCCGTAAACACACGGGGAAACATATCAAACGGGATCAAACGGTCAGGATCGCCGCCCTCGCCATATACCGCAAAGGTAATGCCAATGCGGCGAAACAGCGCCTCGGCCTCGGCCTGTTTGGCGCGGCGCTTGTCCGCTGGCATATCCGCCGACCAAGGCTCTAGCCCGCGATACGGCTCGCGCAGCCCCTCGGCATGATACATTTCGTTGAAATAGCTGGTCATACCCCACCGCCTTTCACGCGTTTGGTGCAGTAAAGGGGCGCGGGCGGGCGGGGTAAAGGGCTTTGCGCACAATTCCTGCGCAATTTCACGCTTTTGCACAAATTTTAGGCGCAGCCCCGCGCTTGCGGCCCCGCCCAATGCGCCCTAGATGTAGGGTAACCCAACATAAAGGCCCTGATATGCGTGATTTTATTCCCTTTGGCAAAACCCCAGTATTTGATGCCAACACCAGCGGTGCAGGCGATTTCGGCGCGCTGCCCGATTGGGATTTGCGCGATCTGTACACGGCCGATGATGCCCCCGAAGTCGCCCGCGATATGGCTTGGTTGACGAAGGCAGGCACCGATTTTGCATCCCAATATCAGGGCAAACTTGCCAGCCTTTCGGCGGATGCCCTGCTGACATGCGTGCAAGAGTACGAGGCGATTGACATCATCGCAGGCCGCCTTGGCTCATACGCAGGGCTGCGCTATTACCAAAACACCATGGATAGTGCCCGCGCCAAATTTATGGCCGATGCGCAAGATCACATCACCAAAGCCACCACGCCACTGGTGTTTTTCAGCCTTGAATTCAACCGCTTGGATGATGCGCATTTGTCAAATCTTTTGGCGCAGAACGCAGATTTGGCCCGCTACAAACCCGTGTTCGACCGCATGCGCGCCATGCGCCCGCACCAGTTGTCGGACGAATTGGAAACCTTTTTGCACGACGCCTCGGTTGTCGGCGCGTCGGCATGGAACAAACTGTTTGACGAAACCATGGCGGGGCTGATGTTCGATGTGGAGGGTGAAGCAGAGGAGCTGAACCTAGAGGCCACGCTAAACCTGCTGACCGATCCCGCGCGGCAAAAGCGCGAGGCGGCAGCCCGCGCGCTGGCGGTGGTTTTTGATAAACATATCAAGCTGTTTGCCCGCGTTCATAACACTTTGGCCAAAGAAAAAGAAATCGATGACCGCTGGCGCAAAATGCCATCCCCGCAGCACGCGCGGCATCTGTCCAACCATGTCGAACCCGAGGTGGTTGAGGCCCTGCGCAATGCCGTTGTCGCCGCCTACCCCAAACTCTCGCACCGCTATTATCGGCTGAAAGCAAAATGGCTGGGGCTGGAACGCTTGCAAGTTTGGGATCGCAACGCGCCCCTGCCAACGGAAATCCCGCATCTGGTGACTTGGGAACAGGCGACCGAAACCGTGCTGTCAGCCTATGGCGCGTTCGATCCGCGCATGGCCGATTTAGCAAAGCCCTTCTTCACCAAAGGCTGGATCGATGCAGGCGTTAAGGCTGGCAAAGCGCCGGGTGCCTTTGCCCACCCCACGGTGACCACCGTGCATCCCTATGTCATGCTGAACTACCTCGGCAAACCGCGCGATGTGATGACGCTGGCGCATGAACTTGGCCACGGCGTGCATCAGGTGCTGGCGGCGGGCCAAGGCGAACTTCTCTCCTCCACCCCGCTCACTCTCGCCGAAACAGCATCCGTCTTTGGCGAAATGCTCACCTTCCGCCGCCTGCTGGACGCCGCCAAAACCCGCGCCGAGCGTAAAACCCTGCTGGCGGGCAAGGTCGAAGACATGATCAACACCGTGGTGCGCCAAATTGCGTTCTACGATTTTGAATGCAAACTGCACGCCGCGCGCCGCGAGGGTGAACTAACCCCAGACGATATCAACGCGCTATGGATGTCTGTTCAGGCCCAATCGCTTGGCGATGCGTTTGATTTTATGGACGGGTATGAGACTTTCTGGGCCTATATCCCGCATTTCGTACACTCGCCGTTCTACGTCTATGCCTATGCCTTTGGCGATGGCCTTGTGAACGCACTTTACGCCGCCTTTGAGGACGGCTTGCCCGATTTTCAGAAAAAATATTTCGCCATGCTGCGCGCGGGCGGGTCGATGCACCACAAAGACCTGCTGGCCCCCTTTGGCCTTGACGCGTCAGATCCCAAATTCTGGGCCAAGGGCCTTTCAATCATTTCGGCCATGATTGACGAGTTAGAGGCG
>JAIXVS010000277.1 GCA_027482795.1 Rhodobacter sp. | reverse complement strand
CCGCGCAGCAGCATTTGGATCATCAGGTTGGGCATGGCCGCGCGCAAATCGCGCAGGCGCTGCCAAGGGCATTCTTGCAAGAAGCGGTAGGCCACATCGAACGTCGCGCCGCCCCACGCCTCCATACTGAACAGTTGCGGCAGGGTGGCGGCGTAGGCGGGGGCGACTTTGATCATGTCAATCGACCGCATACGGGGGGCCAGCAGCGATTGGTGACCATCGCGCATGGTGGTGTCGGTGATCAGCAGCTTTTCTTGGCGCAGCATCCAATCGGCCACGGCCTTTGGCCCCTGTGCCAGCAGCATTTGGCGCAGGCCATCTTGGGGTGCGCCATGCGCCTTTGGCGGCTTGGGCGCGCGGGCATTGGCATCGGGCAGCGGGCGGCCTGCGGTTTCGGGATGCCCGTTCACGGTGATATCGGCGATATAGGTTAGAATTTTCGTCGCGCGATCTTGGCGTTTTTTGAAGACAAACAGATCGGGGGTCGTGTCGATAAACTTGGTTGTATAGGTGTCATCCAGAAAGGTGGGGCGTTTTAGCAGGTTGATGACGAATTCAATATTGGTGGACACGCCGCGAATACGAAATTCGCGCAGGGCGCGGTCCATGCGGTTGATCGCCGCCTGCGGGGTTTGCGCCCAAGCGGTGACTTTGACGAGTAAGCTGTCGTAATAGCGGGTGATCACGCCGCCCGCATAGGCGGTGCCGCCATCAAGGCGAATGCCCATGCCCGTGGCGCTGCGGTATGCGGTTAGGCGGCCGTAATCGGGGATAAAGTTGTTTTGCGGGTCTTCTGTGGTGACGCGGCATTGCACGGCGTGGCCGTGCAGTTTGATGTCATCTTGATGCGCCATGCCCGTGGCCTGCGCCAGCGTTTTGCCTTCGGCAATCAGAATTTGCGCCTGCACAATGTCGATGCCTGTGACCTGTTCGGTGACAGTATGCTCGACCTGCACGCGCGGGTTCACTTCGATGAAGTAGAACTTGCTATCGTCCATATCCATCAGAAATTCGACAGTGCCCGCGCATTCGTATCCCACATGGGCGCAAATGCGGCGGCCCAAATCGCAAACCTCGGCGCGCTGGGCTTCGGTTAGGTATGGGGCGGGGGCGCGTTCGACCACCTTTTGGTTGCGGCGCTGCACGGTGCAGTCACGCTCATACAAATGATAAATCGCGCCGTGCTTGTCGCCCAAAATCTGCACTTCGACGTGGCGCGCGCGCTGGATCATCTTTTCCAGATACCCCTCGCCATTGCCAAAGGCGGCCTCAGCCTCGCGCCGCCCTTCGCGCACTTTGGCCTCTAGCTCATCTGGCCCCAAGATCGGGCGCATCCCGCGCCCGCCGCCGCCCCATGACGCCTTTAGCATCAGCGGATAGCCGACGGCCCCCGCCTCACTGCGGATCAGATCGAAATCGTCCCCCAAAACTTCGGTCGCGGGGATGACGGGCACGCCCGCCTCCATCGCCACGCGGCGGGCGGATGCTTTATCCCCAAGCGCGCGCATGGTGGCGGCTTTGGGGCCGATAAAGGTGATGCCTGCGTTATCGCAAGCATCCACAAAATCGGGGTTTTCTGACAGCAGGCCATATCCTGGGTGGATCGCATCTGCCCCGCATTCAAGGGCCACGCGGATGATTTCCTCGATCGACAGATAGGCCCCGACTGGGGACAGGCCCGCGCCAATCAGATAGGCTTCATCGGCCTTAAAGCGGTGCAGGGAGAGTTTATCTTCCTCGGCATAAACCGCCACGGTTTTCTTGCCCATCTCATTGGCCGCGCGCATGATGCGAATGGCAATTTCGCCACGGTTCGCAATCAGAATTTTCTTAAACTCGGTGGGGGCGGTCATGGAAGGCTCCTGCGTATGTTAGCGCTATCAGTCCAGCATAAGGTGGGTGGCAGCGCAAGGGGCGCGGCGCGGTTTGCTGGATTTTTGGGCAAATTTGCGCAAGGTGCAATGGCACGTATACAAATGCCGTGAATTGGGTGCTTTTTGCAGGTATTTTGGGGTGCGGGGGCGGCGGAGTGCGCCGCCCCTGATTATTTTTTGGGCGGCTATTCGCCCTTGGGCACCATGCGGTTGACCAGCGGGATTTCCCGCAAGACCAAGGCCAAGGCAAGGCCCATGAGCCCCAAGACCATGACGATCCAATAAACGGGGTGCAGCGCATCCGATACACCAACGGCTGCGGCGGCGCGCATGGCATCGGGCAGGGCGGCAAGGGCTGCGGGCGATAGGCTGGCCGCATCGGGCAGGCCCGCCGTGGCCGCCATATTCGCCGCGAAAATCGCGCCAAATACGGCCACCGACATAGACCCGCCAATTTGCCGAAACATCACGCCCGATGCCGTGGCTGTGCCCATCAAATCGCGCGGCACGGCGTTTTGCACCACCGTGGTAGTAACGGGGAAGATCAACCCAAGCCCCGTGCCAAACAGCATCAGCGCCCCGCTAAAGAACAGCGCCGTGGTGGCCCCGTCGAACGTGGTCATCAAAAACGCGGCAATGGTTAGGATGCTCATCCCCACAATTGGCAGCACGCGGTAGCGCCCCGTGCGGCCCATATAAATGCCCGCAACGGTCGAGGTGGTCACAATGCCGATTGTCATCGGAATCAGCAAAAACCCCGATTCGGTGGGCGAATAGCCCAAGGCGATTTGCAGATACAGCGGCAGAAACGAGATGACACCCAGCATGATCGCCCCTTGCAAAAACGAGATGCCCGATGTGGCGGAAAACACGTTAAGGGAAAACAGCGACATCGGCAAAATGGGTTCCACCGCGCGGGTTTCGGCCCAGATAAAGGCCAAAGTCGAGGCCAGCGATAGGCCAATCAGCGCCCAAGTCAGCGCGCCATTCCACGGCAATTCGCGCCCGCCCAGCGAGCAGACAAGGATGATCAGCGACAGGGCCAGCGTCAGCAATGCAGCGCCCAGCCAATCAATCTTGTGCCCAACATGCGCGGTATGGGCGGGAAAGTTCAGGCCAAACATCAGCACGGCAACGGCGCCAAGGGGCAGGTTAATCAGGAAAATCCAATGCCAGCTGAACACATCCACAAACCAGCCGCCCATCAAAGGGCCAATGACCGAGGACAGCGAAAACACGGCGGCAAACACGCCTTGCACCTTGCCGCGATCTTTGGGGGCAATCACATCGCCCACCACCGATAGGGCCAGCACAAACAACCCGCCGCCGCCAAGCCCCTGCACCGCGCGCGATACAATCAGCGCAGTCATGCTGCTGGATGCTGCGCAGGCCAGCGAGCCTGCCAAGAACAGCGCCACAGCGATGAACACCATTGCCCTGCGCCCGTACAGATCGCCCAATTTGCCATACAGCGGGGCAACAACGGTCGAGGTTAGGATATAGGCGGTGAACACCCAAGACAGATGATCCAGCCCCCCCAAATCGGCCACAATCGTGGGCAGGGCGGTAGAGACAACGGTTTGGTCAAGCGCCGCCAGCAAAAGCAGCAGCGCGACAGACATGATAACAACGAAAGTTGACCCCTGCGGCGCGGCAGGGCTGGCGTGTTCGGAAATGGGGGAGGTCATATATCACCTAAAAGCGGACAATTTGCCGCATGGGCGAGGTAGCCTGATGGCAGGGCAAAGTCAAACGGCAGGATTTGCGGCGCACAGAACATTCTGCGAACATGGGCTTTTCAAACAGTCAACTTCCCGTTAACATGTCCGCATGAGCGGATATGATGAAAGCGAAGCCTTCGAGGCAGCAGATGCGGCATTTGTGCCCCTGTCCCAACGCGCGGTTGCCGCGCGGGGCGGCGGTGGGGGGGCGCCCGATATCGCCTATCTGGAAGGGCTGAACCCCGAGCAGCGCGCAGGGGTCGAGGCGCTGGATGGCCCTGTGCTGATGCTGGCGGGGGCAGGCACGGGGAAAACCCGCGCGCTAACCGCCCGCATTGTGCACATCATTCGCAGCCAGCGCGCCTTTCCCAGCCAGATTTTGGCGGTGACCTTTACCAACAAAGCCGCGCGCGAGATGAAGCTGCGCATTGCCGCGATGCAGGGCGAGGGGGCCGAAGGGCTGGCGTGGATGGGCACGTTCCATTCGCTTTCGGTCAAAATCCTGCGCCGTCATGCGGAATTGGTGGGGCTGAAATCGACCTTCACCATTTTGGATACCGACGATCAGTTGCGCGTGATGCGCGAGTTGATCCGCCTTGCCAATATCGATGAAAAGCGCTGGCCCCCCCGTATGTTGGCCAGCATTATCGACGGGTGGAAAAACCGCGCCTGCACCCCTGCCCAAGTGCCCAGCCACGAGGCGGCTGCCTTTAACAATCGCGGAACGGAACTGTACGAGGCGTATCAGCGCCGCCTGATTGACCTGAACTGCTGCGATTTTGGCGATTTGCTGCTGCACTGTGTCGAGATTTTCAAAAACCACCCCGATGTGCTGGCCGATTATCAGCGCCGTTTCCGCTATATTCTGGTGGACGAATACCAAGATACGAACGTCGCGCAGTATCTGTGGCTGCGGCTGCTGGCGCAGGCGCATAAAAACATCTGCTGCGTGGGCGATGACGATCAGTCGATTTACGGCTGGCGCGGGGCGGAAGTGGATAATATCCTGCGGTTCGAAAAGGATTTTCCGGGCGCGCATGTGGTGCGGCTTGAACAGAATTATCGCTCGACCAAGCATATTCTGGCCGCGGCCAATGGCGTGATTGCGCAGAACAAATCGCGCCTTGGCAAGACGCTGTTCACCGAAAAGGCGGGCGAAAAGCTGCGGCTGACGGGCTATTGGGATGGCGAGGATGAGGCGCGCGCCATTGGCGAGACGATCGAGGGCGCGCAGCGGGGCAGAGGCGTGCCGCGTGACTATTCTTTGGATGATATGGCCATTTTGGTGCGCGCATCGCACCAAATGCGGGCGTTTGAAGACCGCTTTCTAACCATCGGCCTGCCCTATCGCGTGATCGGGGGGCCGCGCTTTTATGAACGTGCCGAAATACGAGATGCGATGGCCTATTTCCGCCTTGTCATCAGCCCCGAAGATGACTTGGCCTTTGAACGCATCATCAACCTGCCAAAGCGGGGGCTGGGGGATGTGGCCATTCAGAAAATTCAAACCACGGCGCGGGCGGTGGGGGCGAACCTGCTTGACGGCGCGCGCGCGCTGTTGGCGCAGGGTGGTTTGGGCGGCAAAGGGGCCGCGCAACTGCGCCTGTTTATCGACAATATAGATCGCTGGCACGGGCTGCTGGCGGGGGCAACTGCGGGGCAGGGCGATGTGGTGGAGGGGTTGATTGAACCGCTGACACCCACCAAATCGCTGACCCATATCGCGCTGGCGCAGATGATTTTAGACGAATCTGGCTATACCGCCATGTGGCAAAACGAAAAAACGCCCGAGGCCGAGGGGCGGTTGGAAAACCTAAAAGAACTGGTCAAGGCGCTGGACGGCTTTGACAGCCTGCAAGGGTTTTTGGAACATGTCAGCCTGATTATGGACAACGAATCCGAAGAATCTTCGGAAAAGGTCACCATCATGACCCTGCACGCCGCCAAGGGGTTGGAATTTCCCGTGGTGTTTTTGCCGGGTTGGGAAGAGGGGTTATTCCCCAGCCAGCGCAGCATGGACGAATCTGGCCAAAAGGGCCTAGAGGAAGAACGCCGCCTTGCCTATGTGGGCATCACGCGGGCGGAAGAAT
>JAIXVS010000218.1 GCA_027482795.1 Rhodobacter sp. | reverse complement strand
CGCCGCGCATAGACAGGTCTTCTTCGGAAATCTTGAACCCATCTTCGGTTTCGCGGATCACCTTTAGCCGCCGCGCCGCGCTTTCCGAAAGGGGCGCTTGGTACAGCAGCAGGCAGGTTGAACTTTCGGCCCCGCGCCCAACGCGCCCGCGCAACTGGTGCAATTGCGCAAGGCCAAAGGTTTCGGCGCGCTCGATCACCATAATCGTGGCATTGGGCACGTTGACCCCCACTTCGATAACGGTGGTGGCCACCAAAACCGATGTTTCGCCCGCCACAAAGCGGGCCATCGCGGCGTCTTTCTCGGCAGGGGGCATTTGTCCATGCACCAGCCCCACCTTGCCGCCAAACTGCGCGCGCAGGGCGGCAAAGCGCACCTCGGCAGAGGCCAGATCAACCACTTCGGATTCCTCGACCAAGGGGCAAACCCAATAGGCCTGCTTGCCGTCCGCAATGGCGCGGGCCAGATGGGCGGTCACCTCGTCCAGCCGATTGGTGGGGATCAGCGCGGTTTTAATGGGCTTTCGTCCCGCTGGCTTTTCATCCAAAATCGACACGTCCATATCGCCGTAAGAGGCCAGCGCAAGGCTGCGGGGGATGGGCGTGGCTGTCATCACCAATACATCCGCCGCCTCGCCCTTGGCACCCAGTTCCATCCGCTGGGCCACGCCAAAGCGGTGCTGCTCGTCCACCACGGCCAGCCGAAGATCATGAAACCGCACGTCTTTTTGAAAAACGGCGTGGGTGCCGACCAGTATCTGAATGCGGCCATCTGCAAGGGCTGCCAGCTTTTCGGCGCGATCTGCGCCCTTATCGCGGCCTGTCAGCACATCCAGTCGCACGCCTGCCGCGGCGGCCAAAGGAATCAACCCTTCGGCATGTTGGCGGGCAAGGATTTCGGTCGGGGCCATCAATGCGCCCTGCCCGCCCGCCTCGACCGCGATCAGTAGCGCAAGGAAGGCGACCAGCGTTTTGCCCGCGCCCACATCGCCCTGTAGCAGGCGGTTCATCCGCTGCGGGCTGGCCAGATCGGCGGCAATCTCGGCCACAGCGCGGGTCTGCGCGCGGGTGGGGGCATAGGGCAGGCTGGCCAGAACGCGGGCTTGCAGCGCGCCATTGCCCTGCGACGCGCGCCCCTTGCCGCGCCGCATGGTCGCCCGCGCCAGCGCCAGCGTGACCTGATGGGCGAACATCTCATCATATGCCAGTCGCGCGCGGGCGGGGTGGGTGGCGGCCAAATCGGCGGGGGATTTGGGGGCATGGGCGGCAAGCAAAGCCGCCTGCCAATCAGGCCAGCCTTCGCGGGCCTTTTGCGCGGGATCAATCCATTCGGGCAAGGCGGGCGTGCGGGCAAGGGCGGCGGCGGCCGCGCGGCCCACCTGCTTTTGCGTCACCCCCGCAGTTAGGGGATAAACGGGTTCAAAGGCGGCCAAACTTGCGGCCTCCTCGATGCGCAGCACATGGTCGGGGTGAGGCATTTGTGCAATGCCATCAAACACTTCGACCTTGCCCGAGATCAGGCGCTTTTGCCCCGTGGGCAACAGCCGCTGCAAGCCATCGCCGCGCGCGTGGAAATACACCAGTTGAAATTCCATCCCCGCATCGCGCACCATCACGCGGTAGGGCCCCTTGCCTTTGGGCGGAAAATGGCTGCCAACCGTCACCTCAACCGTGACAACAGCGGGGGGCACCACATCGCGCACCGAATTTTTGCGCGACCGATCCACGCCAGAGGCGGGCAAAAGATACAGAAAATCTTTGGGCCGCGCCACGCCCAGCGCGCCCAATGCCTCGGCCGTTTTGGGGCCAACGCCGTCAAGCGTTTCCAAACTGGCAAACAGGGGAAACAGGATTTCGGGGCGGCTCATGATGGGGGTATTTGGGGGCTTATGAGGGCGATCCACGCGTCTTCATCCAGCACCTTTACGCCGTGCTTTTCGGCATCTTTCAGCTTTGACCCCGCCCCAGGGCCGGCCACCAAAATATCGGTTTTGGCCGATACGGAACCCGCCACTTTGGCCCCCAAACGTTCGGCCTGCGCCTTGGCTTCGGCGCGGGACAGCTTTTCCAACGTGCCTGTAAACACCACCGTTTTTCCCGCAACAGGGCTGCCATCGGTTTGGCGGGCGGGGGGCGGCAAGATTTGCAGATGCGCAACCAGCGCGTCAATCGCCGCGCGTTCGGTGGGGTTTTGGAACGTATCAAGCAGCGAATTTGCCAGCACGGCGCCCACGCCATCAATGGCCGTCAGTTCGGCCCATTCGGCGCTGCCCGCCCGCAGATTTGGGTCGGCGGGTATGGCATCCAGCGCGGCCATCAGCGCGGGCCAGGTGCCGTAATGATAGGCCAGCAGGCTGCCTGCCACCTCGCCCGCATGACGAATGCCAAGGGCAAAGATCAGCCGATCAAGCCCAATGGCGCGCCGCGCCTGAATGGCGGCAAACAGTTTCGCGGTTGAGGTGTCGCCAAAACCATCGCGGTTTTTCAGCTTTTGCAGGGGGCTATCAGCATCGCGCTGCGCCAGGGTGAAAATATCAGCAGGGGTTTTGATGGGCAAAAGCGGGTCGTGAAAGAACATCTCGATCTGTTTTGCGCCCAGACCTTCAATGTCAAACGCCCCACGCGCGACGAAATGTTTCAGCCGCTCAACCGCTTGGGCAGGGCAAATCAGCCCGCCCGTGCAGCGCCGCACGGAATCGCCTGCCTCGCGGTGGGCGGGGCTGCCGCATTCGGGGCAGGTTTGCGGGAATTGGTAAGGCGCGGCATCTGCGGGGCGGCGCGCAAGATCGACATCGTTGATTTTCGGGATAACATCGCCCGCGCGGTAAACCTGCACCCAATCGCCCACCCGCAAATCGCGCCCCTCGCGGATGGGGGCACCGCGCGAATCCCGCCCTGCGATGTAATCCTCATTATGCAACGTGGCGTTCGACACCACCACGCCGCCCACAGTGACAGGGGCAAGGCGCGCCACGGGGGAAAGCGCGCCCGTGCGGCCCACCTGAATATCGATGGATAAAAGATGCGTCCATGCCAGTTCGGCAGGGAATTTATGCGCAATCGCCCAGCGCGGGGTGGTCGCGCGAAAGCCAAGGCGGGCTTGCAGGGCAAGGTCGTTGACCTTGTAAACCACGCCATCAATATCATAGCCCAAATCGGCGCGCTGGGCCTCAATCGCGGCGTAATGGGCCAGCAGGTCATCTGGGCTGTGGCAGATTTTGGTCAGCGCATTGGTGACAAAACCAAATTCGGCCAATTTTTGAATAGCCCCTGCTTGGGTGCCCGCCAAAGGGGCCGACAGCGCCCCCCAAGCATAGGCGAAAAACCGCAAAGGGCGGGCGGCAGTGATGCTGGCATCCAACTGGCGCAAACTGCCAGCCGCCGCATTGCGCGGGTTGGCAAAAGGTTTCTCGCCCGCCTGCGACTGGCGCGCGTTCAGCGCGGCGAAATCGGAGTGCGACATGTACACCTCGCCGCGCACTTCCACCAAATCGGGGGCATGTGCAGGCAGTGTTTGGGGAATATCGGCGATATGGGCGACATTGGCGGTGACATTTTCGCCCACCAAACCATCGCCGCGCGTAGCGGCAGAGATAAGGCGGCGGTTTTCATAGCGCAGCGATAGGGACAGACCATCGATTTTCGGTTCGGCGGTAAAGGCCAGATCACCGTCAAAGCTTAGGAAACTGCGAATGCGCCCTTCAAAATCGGCCACATCCTCGGCTGCAAAGGCGTTTTCCAGCGACAGCATCGCCGCAGCATGGGTGATTTTGCCAAACCCATCGGCGGGGGCCGCGCCCACTTGGGCCGTTGGGCTGGCCGCGCTGGCCAGTTCAGGAAAGCGCGCCTCTAGCGCGATCAGGCGGCGTTTCTGCGCGTCATATTCGGCATCGCTGAGATCGGGCGCATCGTTTTGGTGATAGGCGATGTTGGCCGCCGCGATAATGCTGCGCAGGCGCTGCACCTCGGCGCTGGCCTGATCTGGGGTCAGCCCGTGAATTGGGTCGTCTTGCACCATTTTCCCCCCTGCCGCCAAAGCTATAGCATTAACTTAGGCGGCATAGGGGAATTGGTAAAGATCAGGCGCTGGCGGCCAGACGGGTTTCCTCACCCGGCGCAGGTTCGCGCAGCACATAACCGCGGCCCCAAACGGTTTCGATATAGTTCTGCCCGCCCGTCGCCTCGGCCAATTTCTTGCGCAGCTTACAGATAAACACATCGATGATTTTCAACTCAGGCTCGTCCATACCGCCATAGAGATGGTTCAAGAACATCTCTTTGGTCAGTGTGGTGCCCTTGCGCAGCGAAAGCAATTCCAGCATCTCAGATTCCTTGCCCGTCAGATGCACAGTGGCCCCGCCCACATCGACTGTTTTGGCATCAAGATTCACATTCACCGCGCCCGTGCGGATCACCGATTGGCTGTGCCCTTTGGAACGGCGGATGAT
>JAIXVS010000373.1 GCA_027482795.1 Rhodobacter sp. | reverse complement strand
GTGCCTGCGGGAATGTCCAGCCGCATCCCGCGCGCGGCGGTGCGGTCAAACTCCAGCCCCGCGTTGGTTTCTGCAAAATGATAATGACTGCCCACTTGGATGGGGCGGTCGCCCGTGTTGGAAACTATGACTAACAGGCTTTTAGGGCCTACATTCAGCGTGATTTCACCAACGGCGGGAAGGATTTCTCCAGGGATCATCATCGCCCCCTATGCCAAAGCCAGCGCAAGGCCAGCCGTGGCCACCGCCGCGCCCGATGCCCGCAAGATCAGCGCGGGCAGACCGCGCCCAATTGCGATGCCCAACAGATGCAGCGCCATCGTCGCCGCCCCAAAACCAAGTGCATAGAGGGTAAGACCCGTGCTTGGCCCCTCGGCCCCATGGGCAAAGCCATGCGCTGCGCCAAACAGGGCAACCCCTGCCAGCATCGCAGGCAAGGGCAGGCGCAGGGCCAACCCAACCGCCGCGCCCAGCACGATGATGGATGCTAAGATCATCGGCTCGATCATGGGCAAGGCAATGCCGAGTGCGCCCAACGCGCCGCCGACAAGCATCGCCGAAACGAAACTGACTGGCAGTGCCCAAACCGACCGCCCTCCCAGACCAGCCGCCCACAGACCAACGGCCAACATCGCCAACACATGATCTAGGCCAGATATCGGATGATTAAGGCCTGCGAAGAACGTATTGCCGTCGATATGCCCCGCATGAGCAAATGCAGCGCTGGGCAGCAATAAAGCGGGGATCAGGATCTTTTTCATCATCGTCTCCTAGCGAATGGGGTGGTGGACGGTCACCAATTTGGTGCCATCGGGAAAGGTGGCTTCGACCTGCACGGAATGGATCATGTCAGGAATGCCCTCCATACACTGATCTGCCGTGATCACATGCGCGCCTGCCTGCATCAGATCGGCCACAGAACGCCCATCGCGCGCGCCTTCAACGACGAAATCGGTGATCAGGGCCACAGCCTCGGGGTGGTTCAGCTTGACGCCGCGCGCAAGGCGGCCACGGGCAACCATCGCGGCGACAGAGATCAGCAGTTTTTCACGCTCTCGCGGGGTTAGGTTCATGAAGGCCTCTCTAACATAGCCAAACGCGCGGCATGGGGGCGGCGCGTAGGGTGGTGATGATGCGGATGATTTGCGCGCGCAGGGGCCAGCCATCGGATGCGGTGATGCGGATCAGGCAGCGGCCATTCCAACCCGATGCGGCCATTTCTGCACCGTCATGAGTGGGCAGCGCGCGCAGGGCACTGGCGGCATCTTCAGCGTTTTGCGCCACGAAGGCGATCACGGCCATGGCCCTTGCACCGCCCAAAAGGGCTGGGCTGGCAGCGTTGGCCAAAACCTCGCCGTCTATCCGCAGGGTTTCTGCCCAAAAGGGGCGACCATTGCGGCGAATCATGCGATGGTCGGTCAGGCGGGCGGTTTTGGGAACCTCGCCCATGGCGTGACGGCCCAGCACAAGGCTTTCGACCAGCAGCGCAGATGCTCCTTCGGCTAAATCAATATCGGTTTTTCGGGTAACATGAGCCGCCTCGAACAGGATGGTTTCCTGCGGCAGCCAATCCAAATGCGCGCCTGCGCCCACATCGGCCAGTACCCGAACCTGCGCCGCATCGCCCGTGGTGGCATAGGCACGCTCGGCAGTTTGGGTGGTGGCAGTCAGGCACGCGCCTGCGTCCAGCTGGATGCGATATTCCAAACTATCGCCGCCCGTCAGCCCGCCAGAGGTGTTCATAAACACCGCTTCGGGCACAGAACCAAACACGCGCGGCAGCATGGCCTTGCCGCTGCCACTTTGCGCCAGATCGATCAGTTTCATGCGCCCATCGCGCAGGCCAAAGCGCACCATCGCACGGCCATGGCTGCGCTGCATTTGCGTCTGGTCGCTGGCGTCAAGCATCACGTTCCCCTAATGCGCCGATCAAATGCTGCGCAGGTGCGCGCCGCAATCTGGCACCTGCGCGGCGGCCATAAGATGCTGCATCGCGCGGCACATGCGCCCATTTCTGCGCCGCATTGCTGAAATTTTTGGCAAATCAAAAACCTGCGCTGCAAAGTTTTGCCGCCAGATGTCGCAAATTGCCGCTTACCTTGCGCTGCTCTGGCGCTATCCTATCCCAAATCGGAGGGATACCATGACCGCCCCATCACGCGACCCGCTGCTGATGCCCTATCAGCTAAAGCACCTGACCCTGCGCAACCGCATCATGACCACCAGCCATGAACCCGCCTATCCCGAAGATGGGATGCCGAAAGATCGCTACCGCCTGTACCACCTTGAACGCGCCCGCGCAGGCGTGGCCCTGACCATGACGGCAGGGTCGGCAGCGGTGTCAAAAGACAGCCCGCCCGTGTTTAACAATATCCTTGCCTACAAAGACGAGGTGGTGCCGTGGATGCGCCGCATTGCGGATGATTGCCACGAGGCGGGGGCGGCGGTGATGATCCAGCTGAGCCATCTTGGCCGCCGCACCCGTTGGGACAAAGGCGATTGGCTGCCGACTGTGGCCGCATCCCATGCGCGCGAACCCAGCCACCGCGCCTTTCCAAAACTCATCGAAGATTGGGACATTGCCCGCATCATCACCGATTACGCCGATGCTGCCGAACGGATGAAAGACGCGGGCTTGGATGGGGTAGAATTTGAATGTTATGGCCATTTGATGGACCAATTCATGTCGCCGCTGACCAATTCTTTGCCCGCGCCCTATGGCGGCAATTTGGAAAACCGCGCGCGATTTGCGCTGGATGTGGTGGCCGAATGCCGCAAACGGGTGGGCCCAGATTTTCTGCTAGGCATCCGCTATACGGCGGATGAAGACACTAAAGGCGGCATTAGTGACGCAGAAGGCATTGCGATTGGCCATATGTTCAAGGCCAGCGGAAATGTCGATTTTCTAAACATCATTCGTGGCCGCATCCATACCGACCCCGCGATGACCGATGTGATTCCCATCCAAGGCATGAAATCCGCCCCGCATTTAGATTTTGCAGGCCGCGTGCGTGCCGAAGTGGGCCTGCCCACCTTTCACGCCGCCCGCATTCCAGATGTTGCCACTGCGCGCTATGCCATCTCCTCTGGCCAGCTGGACATGGTTGGCATGACCCGCGCCCATATGGCCGACCCGCATATCGTGCGCAAAATTATTCAGGGGCGCGAGGCCGACATCCGTCCCTGTGTTGGGGCGACTTATTGCCTTGATCGTATCTATCAAGGCGGCATGGCCCTGTGCATCCACAACCCCGCAACGGGGCGCGAAGCGACGATGCCGCATGACATTTCGCCAGCCGCACAGGCGCGGCATGTTGTTGTGGTGGGCGCTGGCCCTGCGGGGCTAGAGGCGGCGCGCGTTGCTGCCGAACGGGGCCATAAAGTGACAGTATTTGAGGCCGCCGATAAACCCGGCGGGCAGATCCGCCTGACGGCCAAAACCAAACGGCGGGCCGAAATGATGGGCATTATCGACTGGCGCATGGCGCAATGCGCTGCGCGCGGCGTGGCGTTTCACTTTAACACCTATGCCGAGGCGGGCGATATTCTGGCCGCCTCCGCTGATGTTGTTATCATCGCCACGGGCGGGGTGCCGCAAAAGGATATTTTGGACAGCGGCAATGATCTGACGATTTCGGCTTGGGACATTCTATCGGGCGATGCGAAATGCCGCACTAACGTGCTGATTTTCGATGATGCAGGGGATCATACCGCCTTGCAGGCAGCGCAGATTCTGGCCGAAAATGGCGCGGTGGTTGAAATAATGACCCCCGACCGCAGCTTTGCCCCCGATGTTATGGCGATGAATTTGGTGCCCTATATGCGCGCGCTGCAAGGGCGGGATGTGACGTTTACTGTCACCCATCGCCTGACCGATGTTGCCCGCGATGGCAACCAGCTGCGCGCGACCATTGGCAGCGATTACATGCCGCTGGCCAAAACCGCGCTGTATGACCAGATCATCGTCAACCACGGAACGCTACCGCTGGACGAGGTGTATTTCACACTGAAGCCCCTGTCCGAAAACCTTGGCGCGGTGGATTATGATGCGCTGATCGAAGGGCGGGCGCAAACGCTGGGCGGCGGGCCTGCGGGCTTTAAACTGTTCCGCATTGGCGACGCGGTCGAAGCGCGCAATACCCACGCCGCGATTTACGATGCGCTCAGGCTAGCGAAGGATTTGTGAGCAGCGGATTTTCGCAAAACTCCCATCAAGTATCTATCTCCACGTGGCTGGTCTTTCGACTGTGGAGCCATTCGGCCTCACGACGAGGTCAGGGAACTGTGCCCTAGATAACTCTGCGTCATCTATATAGTGAACAAAACTGGCATATTTGCGGAGTGATATCGCGGGAACTGGAATTGTTTTGCCTTGCCGTTGGGTTGGGCGGCATGGAGCGACAATACATACTTGTTTCATTAACTCCTGTGATACTATCCGGATTGGCTCGACCAAATCCGTATCGTTTGTAAGAACATAGGCGACATCATACCTATCTTGAAATCCGTCTCGCACTAGATGTGCGCCCAAGTTGACATCACTGCCCTTTTCTTCAGTTTTTCGCACCAATACTACCTCTGGCTCAGGTTCGTTCCACATATACTCTCTCGGGCGTGCCTGCGCGGGCTTTACAAGCCCAGC
>JAIXVS010000090.1 GCA_027482795.1 Rhodobacter sp. | reverse complement strand
TCTTGACGATTTCCTCCGCCGTTTCTGCGTCAAGCTCCTGATTAAGCGCGACAATCCCGCCAAAGGCGCTGGTTTGGTCGCAGGTATAGGCCCGCAGATAAGCGTCCTTTAAACGCGCCGCCGTGCCCACGCCGCAGGGGTTGGCATGTTTGATAATGGCGCAGGCAGGCCCCGCGCCCGCAAATTCGGCAACCAGTTCAAAGGCGGCATCGGTATCGTTTATGTTGTTGTAAGACAGCTCTTTACCCTGCCATTGCTGCGCTGTCGCCACGCCCGCACGGCCTGACCCATCGGTGTAAAACGCGGCCTTTTGATGGGGGTTTTCCCCATAGCGCAGCTTTTGCGCCAGCTTGCCGCCAAAGGCGCGGTGCGGCGGAAAGGGCGTATCAAGCTGCCCCGCCATCCAGCCTGACACAGCCGCATCATAGGCCGCCGTGCGGGCATAGGCCGCCAGCGCCAGCTTTTGCCGAAAGGCCAGTGCCGTCGCCCCATCTTGCGCGCGCATCTGATCCAGCAGCATCGCGTAATCGGCAGGGTCCGTGACCACGGTGACAAAGCGGTGATTCTTCGCCGCGGCACGAATCATCGCAGGCCCGCCAATGTCGATATTCTCGATGCAAGTGGCATGATCTGCCCCGCGCGCCGCGGTCGCCTCGAACGGGTAAAGATTGACGATCAGCAGATCAATAGGTTCAATCCCATGCGCGGCCATTGCCAGCAGATGTTCGTCATCATCGCGCAGCGCCAGCAGCCCGCCGTGCACGTTTGGATGCAGGGTTTTCACCGGCCCGTCCATCATTTCGGGCAAGCACGCTACATCGGCCACATCGCGCACCGCCAGCCCTGCACTGCGCAGCATCCCTGCCGTGCCGCCTGTAGAGATCAACTCTACCCCTTGCCCCGCCAGCGCGCGGGCCAATTCCAAAATGCCCGTCTTGTCGGAAACAGAAATCAACGCGCGCCCGATTGGCACTAAATTTGGCATGGAAGCAGCCTCCTTTTCGTTTACGCGGCGTCGTTTACAACGGCACAGACAAATCATCGCGCTCGACATCGCGGATGCCCAGCGGAGTATCCTTTGCCTTCGCCAAGGTCCAGCCGATACGCGTGTCTTCTTCGCGCGCGCGGCATGTCAGCACAATTTGTTGGGTTTGGCGTGGGCGCAGGCGCGTTTTTTCCAAATAGATCGAGGGTTCCAGCGTCAATGTGGCGCGGCCATCATGGCGAAATACCCAAATCTCGCCGCTTTTCAGCGCCAGCGATACAGCCTTGCCGCCCATGTCCAGCGTGGCATTGACATCGGGGTGCAAATGAAAGCGCACCGAAATGCCAATCCCCTCGACCCAGTGGTCAGAAAGCACTGTGGTCAGGCGTTTCTTTTCTGCGTCCAGCAGCGCCGCCATGCGGTCTAGCCCCGCCAGTTTTCGCCCGTCTGGCGTTAGCCAGACTTCGCGCGTATGCGCCAGCCCGTGCGATTTTGACCAGCCGTCATGCGTCAGGCTAAGGTGCAAACCGTCGTCCAACGCCGCCTGTTTCAAATCGCGCACCTTCGCGCCATCGCCAAAGCTGCTTCCCGCCTCGTGGCCGCGCGCGCCCATCATCCGCGACGAAGACGACCCTTCAACCGATAAGGCCGAATGTGAAACAGTTGCCCGCCCCGCCCGCCACCAATCTGCGCCAAAAGGGCGGCCTGATCCGCAAGACACAATCAGCGGGCGGCGGCCCGAGGTAAGCTCAAACGCCGCTGTCGAGGCATGGCCATTTGCGCCCGCATCGCCCTTGGGCGGCGATTCGATATCCAAAATCACCGATGTGCGCCCCGCCGAAAGCCGCGCAAACCCCATGCCCAAAGCGGGGCCCGTAAAGCCTGCGGCCTTAATCCCCGCCGCCGCAAGCGATTGGTCCAGCCGCCCTTCGCCCCCGCGCCCACCGCCATGAAACCGCGCCAGCCCGCCATCGGCGTGGCGCAGCATTCGCAAGCAGGGCGCGATGCGTTCAATCGCAGAGCTCAGCGCGCGCGGCGGCGGGCGGCCCACATTGGCCATCGCATGTTCGGCCCATGTCAGCAGGGTAAACACCTCTAGCAATTCTTCGGGGCTGCGGGTGGCAATGCCGCCATCTGCGGCAATGCCCTTATCGCATTCATTTGCCAGCGCAGTTTCAGCAGCGGGCACAAATTCGGCCAACCCATCCAAGGAAAGCCCAGCATAGATCAGCCCTGTCAACGCCTCGATTCGCGCAATGCCAGGCGGGGTTTTGGGCCACACGCGGGACAGATACATCACCTGTGCCGACGCTTCGGCAAAGAAGCGTGCGCTATCTGGCCCCTTGCGCCCTGTCAGCAATAATGGCGCGTGGTTGACCCAGCGGATCAGGCGGCGGCCAGTTAAATCGGCGCTCCACCCGTCGCCCCGCCCCGCGCCAAAACGTTTGATCCAGTCAAACGTCCAATCTTGCGCCACTTTGCGCGCGGGGGCATCCCCAACGGCGGCCAGATCATCCAGCCATGCAAAACCTGTGCGATGATCGGGCAAGGCAAACGCACCCGTTACGCGGGGCATGGGAATATCCCAAATCGAGGTATTGGCTGCCGTAACGAGCTGCCCCGCGATAAAGAAATTCCCTGCCATCAGTTGTTTGCCGCGCGCATAAAGGCCTATGCTGCGCGGCTCTGGCTGGCTGACAAATCCCTTAGCCACGGCAGGTGCGCGCCGCGCGCGCCACATGCCAAAGCGCGCAGATAGCCCGCCAGTGCTGTGGGGGGATTGTCCGCTCATTTTGCCCCTATCCTAATGTCACCATATACTTACGCCAGATGATCCACCCGCGCCATGTATTGCGCAAGAGTTTTCACTTGGTTCAGCCAATTTGCCAATAGTTTCGGCTCGTGCGGGGCGGCGTGAACGCCGGGCGCAATCTCGCCTTTCAAGGTAGAGGTAACGGCAAAGGACACAGGCATTGACACAAGCCGCGCCATTGCCGATCCGCGCCCATCGCCCCAAGCATCCAGCGCCCAAGTTTCGTGATACACGCTGCGGCCCTCGCGTTCGGCCTTCAGCGATACAAACAGCACAACGCGGTCAGGCTCGCCCGGCGCATAGGAATTGGCAGCCAGAAATTCGGCCGCCATTTCGGCAAGACGCGCATCGCCACTTGGCCCTTCTAGGGTTTCAATTTCGCGGAACACGGGGGCCCATGCCTGCGCCCAGCCGTTCAGCCGAATAGTGCCGCGCACAAAATCGCGCAGCTTCCATGCGGGGTCAAAACGGTAATCGGCGATAAAGGGGTAACTGTCGCGGTTGGGGTACACCTCGAATGATTCGGGGCTTGGCAGCGGGGCTTCATAGGCGGTGATCGCATCCCATGGGCGCGATACTTTCAGTTCGGCAAAATCGCGCAAACTGCGCGACGGCGAACGCAGCGCCCTTAAAACCCCCAAAGGTGCCCAAGAAAACTTGTACCGAAACGGGTTGGGAATTTTTGGAACCCCGCCGCAGTAAGATGTGAAAGAGATAACATTATCAGCATGATAGCCCGCACTGGCGCGATAGCGCGCCACCAAATCATGCGCCATCAAATGGTCAATGCCAGGGTCTAGCCCCACTTCATTCACCGATACCAACCCCTGCGCGCGAAACGCGTCGTCCAGCGCCCGCATTTCGGGCGCAATGTAGGATGACGATGCAAAATGCGCGCCCTTTTCAAGGCAAACCTGCGCAATCGATACATGCTGATCTGCGGGCAGCATAGATACGGCAATATCGCCCGCCTTTAGCGCCTCTTTCAGCGCGGCCAGCGAAAAGGCGCGGATGTCGGTGGTTAAATCGCCCACAACCTCGCGCGCTTTTTCAACGGTGCGGTTCCACACCACCACCTGATGCCCTGCCTCCAGCAGCGCCCGCAAACCAGGGGGCGACGAAAGCCCCGTGCCGCACCAATGAATTGTCATCTTAAATCTCCCTTAAACCTTGGCGACATGCGCCAGATAATCCAGCTTCGCCCGCGCCCAAACGCCTGCCTCAAGCGCACCAAGCTGTGCCAAAGTGGGCAGCAATTGCGCCGCATAATCAATGCTACTTTCCACGGGCAGCAATGACGGCAGGTTGTCAATCGCCGTCACATCCAGCACGGGGTTTTCCGCCACGCGCAGCGCAGGCTCGGCCCATTCGGTTGTGCGGTTGTAAACCTTGATGGGCGAGAAATCGGATGTCGGATCGCAGGCGATATCGCCAATCACCGTCAGCTTGCGCGCACCGTCGCCAATGGCATCTGCGGGCACGAACACGGGGCAGCCTGGCCGGGCAAGGATGCAATTCAGGAAAATCTCATGCGCCAGAATTTCGGGAAATGGCGCGCCGCTGGCTGTTTCTGCCATGTCCCACTTGGTCACATCCATGCCCATCGCGCCGCACAAATCTGCAGCCCCCGTGCCAACACGCCCCAGTGCACCGATGATTATCGCGCGCGGGCGCGCTGCGGCGGGCAGATCGGCAGCCAGATCAGCCAGCAGTGCCGTCTTGCCCGCATATTTTGAAACAGGCCCCGCCAGTGCACCCTTTTGCTGCGCGGCCCAGCATTTTAGGGCAACGGCAGCCCCCGCATACCCCGCCCAATAGCCAAAGGCAGCCACACGGCGGCCCGTCTCATCCACCAGATATTCCAGATCATACAGGGTGCCGCCGCCCGCCCTGAACCGTTTTAGCAGCACTTGCCCTGCGGGCTGGCCCTTGAACGCATGGCCAAACATAATGTGGCGGTGGGTCAGCGGGGTGCCATCTTCGGGAAGTTCTTTCAGGCCAAAGACAATCGCATCGGCAGGCGCGCTGGGCCACGCATTTTCGGGCGCAATGGTGCAGCCCGCAGCGATATAGCCATCAATCGCAATGGCGCGCACGGATGACTGTTCGACCGTCACCTTAATCCCTGCGGCAATCAGCGCGGCTGCGCCTTCGGGGGTTAGGCCAACACGTTCCTCATTTGGCCGCTGCTCGGCCCGCACCCACAGATGGGTCATCGCAAAATCCTTTGATCAAATTATCACCGCCCACGATAGCAGAACGCAGCGCGGGCGAAAGGGGCGCTACAGA
>JAIXVS010000256.1 GCA_027482795.1 Rhodobacter sp. | reverse complement strand
CCATTGGGAAGCCTACCGCGAAAACATGTTCATCGTTGAGGTGGACGAAGACGGTGCCAAGGAAAAACGCATCAACGCGCTGAAGCCGATGAACTGCCCCTGCCATGTGCAGGTGTTCAATCAGGGCCTGAAATCTTACCGCGATCTGCCGCTGCGTCTGGCCGAATTTGGATCGTGCCACCGCTACGAATCCTCTGGCTCTATGCATGGGCTGATGCGCGTGCGCGGCTTTACCCAAGATGACGCGCATATTTTCTGCACCGAAGATCAGATCGAATCCGAATGCGCCGCCTTTATCGCGCTTTTGTCCAGCGTTTACAAAGACCTAGGCTTTGACAGTTTTGATATCAAACTCTCCACCCGCCCCGATGTGCGCGTGGGCAGCGATGAGGTGTGGGACAAGGCCGAAGGCGCGCTGCAAAAGGCGATCGAGGGGCTGGGCCTGCCATACGAGGTCGCCGAAGGGGATGGCGCGTTTTATGGGCCAAAGCTGGATTTCAAACTGACCGATGCCATTGGCCGCCAATGGCAATGCGGCACGTTCCAAGCCGATTTTAACCTACCTGTGCGCCTTGATGCGGAATATGTCGGCGTCGATGGGGCCAAACACCGCCCCGTCATGCTGCACCGCGCCGTGCTGGGCAGCTTTGAACGCTTTATCGGCATTCTGATTGAAAACTATGCAGGCAAGTTCCCCTTCTGGCTGGCCCCGCGTCAGGTGGTTGTGGCCTCTATCGTCTCGGACGCTGACCCATTCGTGCACGAAATCGTCGCCGCCCTGCAAAAGGCGGGCGTGCGCGCCGAGGCCGATATTCGCAATGAGAAGATCAATTACAAAGTGCGCGAACATTCAGTGGGCAAAGTGCCTGTGATCTTTGCCGTGGGCATGCAAGAAGTGGCCGATCGTACTGTGTCTGTGCGCCGCCTTGGCGATCAGGGCAGCCAGACGCTGACGCTGGATGCCGCCATCGCCGAATTTGGATTTGCCGCCCTGCCCCCCGCGCATTAAGCTAGAGCGCGTGGGCGCGTGTCGGGACAGATGCCATACGCCCGCCATACGCAAAAAATACGTAAACCATACAGGGTTTTCGGCGCTAAATCAGGGGGTTAACGGGCATGTCATTTCTTTTGGCCATCGATCAAGGCACGACATCTTCGCGCGCGATTTTGTATTCGGCGGCGCTGGCCCCCCTTGCCAGCGCGCAGCAAGAATTTGCGCAGATATTCCCGCAATCGGGCTGGGTCGAACATGACCCGCAAGAGATTTGGGACAGTGTTTTATCCTGCGCGCGCCGTGCCATGGCGGGGATTGATCCGCGTAAAGTTGCCGCCATTGGCATCACCAATCAGCGCGAAACCACCATAGTTTGGGATAAGATCACGGGTAAACCGCTACATCATGCGATTGTCTGGCAAGATCGCCGCACCGCCGATTTTTGCGATACCCTACGCGCGGGCGGGCATGAAGGCATGGTGACAGCCCGCACGGGCCTGCTGCTGGACCCCTATTTCAGCGGCACAAAACTGAAATATATCTTAGACTTAGTGCCAAATGCCCGCGCGCGCGCCGAAAAGGGCGAGATCGCCTTTGGCACAGTCGACAGTTTCCTGATCTGGCACCTGACAGGCGGGCGTGTTCACGCGACCGACGCCACCAACGCCGCACGCACGATGCTGTATGATATTGGGGCTGGCGCATGGGATACGGATATATGCCAACTTCTTGATATTCCAATGAAAATTCTGCCGCAGGTGCGGGATTCTGCCGATGATTTTGGCCATACGGACCCCGCGATTTTGGGCGCAGCGATACCCATTCGCGGCGTTGCGGGCGATCAGCAGGCGGCAACCGTGGGGCAGGCCTGCTTTGAGGCGGGGATGATGAAATCCACCTATGGCACGGGCTGCTTTGCACTGATGAACACAGGGGAAACCCGCGCCCATTCCAAATCTAAGCTGTTGACAACAATCGCGTATCAGCTGGGGGGTAAACCCACCTATGCGCTGGAGGGGTCGATCTTTATCGCAGGGGCAGTGGTGCAATGGCTGCGCGATGGGCTGAAAATAATTGACGCGGCGGGTCAGACTCAGGCGTTGGCGGAAAGTGCCGACGCGGGCCAAGACCTGCTGATTGTCCCCGCCTTTACGGGCCTTGGCGCGCCCTATTGGGCGCCCTCGGCGCGGGGGGCAATGTTCGGCATCACCCGCGCCACCACCCGCGCCGAAATGGCCCGCGCGGCGCTACAATCGGTGGGATATCAAACACTTGACCTGATCACCGCCATGCGCGCCGATTGGCCCGCCCCCGATGGCGCGGTGCTGCGCGTCGATGGCGGGATGGTGGCATCGGACTATACGATGCAGTTTCTGGCCGACATCATCGGCGCGCCCGTAGACAGGCCCGAGCAAACCGAAACCACCGCGCTGGGGGCAGCCTATCTCGCGGGTCTTGGTGCAGGGCTGTGCCCAGAGCCACGCGATTTTGCAAAGTCTTGGGCGCTAGAGCGCCGCTTTACCCCGCAGATGAGTGAGGCCGAGCGCGCCGCAAAAACCGCCCGCTGGGGCCGCGCCGTGCAGGCGACATTGGCAGTTTAGCCGCCCTTATGCGCAAACATTTTCGCCCGCCCGCGCCCCGCCCGTTTGGCCGCATATAGCGCGGCATCGGCATCGGCTGCCATTTTTTCAATATCCAAATGGCCGTAATCTGTCGAGGCGACCATGCCAATAGACCCAGATATTTGGCAAATTTCTCCTTCAAAATCAATGGGTTTTGAAAGCGAGGCAATCAGCCGCTGCGCAATGGCGCGCAGCTGTTTCAAATCGGTCATATAGGGCATCACCAACACAAATTCATCGCCCCCCACGCGGGCCACTGTATCGGTCGCGCGGGTTTCGCGGCGCAGAATGCGGGCCACTTCGCGCAGCACATGATCGCCCGCGCCGTGGCCCAAACGGTCATTGACCGCCTTAAAATAATCTAAATCCAGATGCATCAGGCCAAAGGGTGCCTCTTGGTCCAACATCACGCCCAGCATCATATCCAGCGCGCGGCGGTTGCGCAGCCCTGTCAACGGGTCGGTCAGCGCCGCTTCTTCGGCCTGCATCTTCTCGCCATTCAGTCGCGCATTCAGGCTGCGCAACTCTCCCATCACTGCCGCCTTCGCCTCGACCAGATAGAGAAGTTCGATGGTCAGATCGGTGGCCGCAAAATGCGCCGCAGACAGGCCATAGCGGCGCACCGCGTCTATCACGCCAATGCCAAACGACAGGTTGATCAGCATCGCGCCGTCCCCCACAGGCATGGCAAGCCCGCGCAAATGCACATCGGGCTGGCCGCGCAGGCCCAGATGCAGCTGCACCCCCGCCTGCGCGCGCAGATCGGCAATTGAATTAATCCCAGCGGGGCGGCGAAAGGCCAGCACTTCAAACAGGCTACGGCCCAGCGGGCTGGGGCGGCCTAACACGCGGCGCAGGGATGGGCCCAGCGCGCGAATGCGGCCCGTGTCATCCACCGCCATATACATGGGCATAAAGCGGCCCATGGCGGCGATGGGCAACGTGGAAATGGGGGTTAAAATGCCCATTGCGCGCCCTAAATCAACGCCGACAGATCAAAGGCGCGGCCATTTGAATGGCGATAATCCAGCAGATGCACGGCAACCACCTCTTCCCCACTGGGCAGGGTTTGATCAAAATCAATCAAGGCCAGCATCCCGTAATCATCGGCCATCGCGCGCAGCAGCCCCACAACCACATGACCAATCCCCGTGATGGGCATTTGGCAATACAGCCGAAACACTCCGCCATCCTGATCCACCAGCCGCAGGCGCGGCAATTCCAATTCGGGCAGCGCAAGCCGCCCCCGTTCGGGCAGATCATCTAGCGAGTGTAGAAATTCAACAAAATCCACCCCGCCAAAGCGCAAAAGGCGGCGCAGCCGTTCCAAATTGGGGTGCGAGACAAGATAAGTGCCGACATCTTCTAAAATCGTCTCGCGCGGGCGGCGCAGCACTTGGGCCGCGGCGCTGACCACGCGGTCTGCCAGATCAGGGTCGTATTGCAGCATGGATTCGAACCGATCAAACCCCAGCCCAGCCGCCACCGCCACCTGTTTCCAGACATCAGCGCCATAAGTATCGCGCAAAAACCCTTCAAAGGCGCGGTTGATCAGGCCAAGCATGGCAGGCGGTTCCTATTCAAAAGGCGTAGATTAAACCCTATGCGGCAGGGCTTAACAAAGCGCTGAATTGCGCCGCGCGCGAGGGAAATTCCAGCAAAAAGCTTGCACGTTTTGTTGCGCTTTTGCCAAAAATGCCATCAAACGGTGCAGGCCCGTAGGCTACGGCAGCAAAATCAGCCCGCCCGCGCCCAGTGGAATCTGCATAATCGGCGCGGGGGAAAGCGCGGGCGGGGCCGCTTGCCATGCGCGCAAGGCGGCAATCGCCTCATCCCCCGTGGGGTAATTCAGCGCCCCAATCGTATCGGTCTGCGCCCAGTTTCCAGTGGCTGCATCTTGGGTCAGCCCATACAGCTGCAAATCGCCGCCAACCCCAATCAGGGCGATCATCCCTTCGTCGCCTTGTAGGGAGGGCAGGAAGTCGGCCACGATCATGGCGCAAGACTTTGCCAAATCGCCAGTGGCGCGCGCACATGCGTCTTTCACCTCGCCCAAGGTATAATCGCTCATCCCTTGCATCAAAATGGCTTGATCAGCGCCCGCGCTGGGCGGTTGCAGCGGCAAAACCGCCACCACTTCGGCGCGCAGGGCGGCCAAATCGGGCGCGGCCAAGTCAGTACTATCATAGGGGTTGGCAAGGCGCGCGGCCAGCGCCTCGCCCCCTGCCTCTTTCGACCGCACCGTCAGATCATCCAGCGCCGCGCGGCCCGCAATGCCCCAGCCTTCAAAGGCCAAAACATCCAATTTTTCAGGCGGGGTGCGGCCATCTTCAAACCGCGCCATTTGGCTGGCGGTGGAAATGCGTTCGGCGTTCAAAACGGGGGTCAGCACCAGCGCCGCTAAACCCACCAAGGCCAGCGCCATAGTCACATTGGCGCGGCGGATGCGCGCCATCCAATCGCCGCGCACCGCTTCGGCGGCATAGATCAGCCCATAGCCAAGGCTAACCGCCGCCCCCAGCGCTGCATAAATGCGCGGCGGGGTCCAGCCGTATTGCATCACGCGCTGCGCCACAGCAACCACCGCCAATGCGCCCAAAATCAGCATCAAAACCGACATCACCCGCGCAGACAGGGCAAGCAGCCTGCTGCGCGATGCCGCCTCGCCCCGCGCATCGACAACGGCGGTGACCATCGTTGCCGCCACGGCAGAAATCGCCATCAACGTCATACCCGCCGACAATGCGCCAAACAGCGATGACAGCCCGCGAAATGGCAGGGCAATCAAGAACAGCGCCACCACCGCCACGATCAGCGGCAGCAGCGGGCGCAGCAGCATCAATGCCAAACTTGCCCCCGCCGCGCTGATGCTTTCGGCGGCCACGGCCATACCAAACCCGCCAGCCGCCCCTGTGATAAGGTAGGCAGTAGCGCCATTGTCCAAGATCAAGTCCAAAAACCCAAGGCCCACCAAAGACAGCAGCAGATCTGACAGGAAGATCAACAGCCAAACCGTGCCAACCAGCAAAACGCCCACGCTATAGCGCAGCACAATATCCCATGCCTGTTCAAACAGCGTGGCGTAATCGCGCCAGTTCCCCTGCGCACGGGCGATAAAGAACGGCAGCGGCAGGCAGCACAGAATCACCGCCGCAAATACGGGGAAGATCGATCCGATAAACGCCTCTTGCGTGTCAAACCGCAGCGAGGCGAGCAAAATCAGCAGCGCCAAAATAATCGCTTGCGCAAAGGCGTAGATGGCCGCGCGCCGCAGGGCCATGCGCGATGATACCGCCAAAAGCGCGCCAAAGAATACGCCCGTGGCCACCACGCCAAACATCAGCGTTCGGCCAACCAAAACCTCGGCCAGCCCGATTTGCACCCAGATATACAGCGCCAGCGCCGCCAGCGCGCCCATGCCCGTCATCGTCGCGCGCGATTTGTGCAAATCGTCCATGTCTTTGCCCTTGATATTTGACCGCAACCTATGCGGCATAACGGCACAGCAACAGGTTTCATGGCGCGAAATCAAGGGGAAAAGCGCGCCAGTTTCGCCCCAAAATAAATGCGCGCCAACCGCTTTAGGCCCGCGGTGCTGCTTAGAAATCTGTCGGCGCGCCGCCCTCTTGCTTGCGCTTTGCGACAAAGCGGGCCAAGTCTTCGGCATGATCGCCGTTCATCGGGGCGGGTTCAAATTCTGCGATGATCTGCTTGTAGATGCGGTTCGCGCGTTCGGGCGTTTGCACGGCCCCGTCTTGCGCCCACGCCTCGTAATTGCGCCAATCGGATACAAAGGGCTGATAGAAGGCGGTTTGATAGCGGTCTTGCGTGTGCTGACAGCCAAAGTAATGGCCCCCTGCCCCCACCTCGGCAATTGCGTCCAGCGCGATATCTTCATCGCGCGTGGCATAAGTGACGGGTTCAAAATAACGCTGGATCATCTGCAACACTTCGCAGTCCATAACGAATTTCTCTGGGCTGGCAATCAGCCCGCCCTCCAGCCAGCCCGCCGCATGATAGACCATATTGGTGCCAGATTGCACCGCCGCCCAAAGGCTGTTGGATGTTTCCCACATCGCCTGCCCATCGGGCACATTCGCCGCGCAAACACCTGATGAGCGCATTGGTATGCCGTAATGGCGCACCAATTGGCCCGTCATTTGCGTGGCGCGCATGTATTCGGGCGTGCCAAACGCAGGCGCGCCCGATTTCATATCCACATTGCTGGTGAACGTGCCCAGCGCCACGGGGCAACCGGGGTTGATATATTGCAGCAGGGCAATTGCCGCCAAACCTTCGGCCAGCGATAGGGTAACCGCCCCCGCCATGGTGACAGGGGCCATTGCGCCTGCCAGCGTGAACGGGGTGACCACCACAGGCTGCCCGCGCCGCGCCATGCGCATCGCGCCGTCCAGCATGGGATAATCGTGCTTTAGGGGCGAGACGGAATTGATATTGGTGAACATGCGCGGCTTGGCGGCAAATTCATCGTGGCTTAGCCCGCCCGCAATGCGCACCATCTCCATCACATCTTCCACCCGTTCTGCGCCCAAGCTGTAGGCGTGAACAAGCTTGTCGGACTGGGTTAGCATTTCATGCAGGCAATCCAAATGCCGCACAGAGGGGTGAATATCGATGGGCTCCACAGGATAGCCGCCCAAGATATGAATGCAGTTAAAGTATTGCGAAAGCTTGATAAATTCGGAAAACGCAGTGAAATCGCCTGCGCGTTTGCCGCGCTCCATATCCCATGCGTTTGGCGGCGAGGATACGTTCACAAACAGCATATGATTGCCGCCCATGACCAGTTCGCGCGCGGGGTTGCGCGGGGTCATGGTGAAGGTGCTTGGCGCATGGCCCAGCATTTCCATAACAAAATCTTCGTCCATCCGCACGTTTTCGCCCGAAACCTTGCAGCCCGCTTTGCGCAGAATGTCCACCGCATCGGGGTTTAAAAACTCGATCCCGATATCGCGCAAAATCTTCATCGTACCGCGGTGGATCGCTTGCACGCCATCGCTGTTCAGCGGTTCGGTCGGACGGTCGGTGTTGACAGGCACGCGCCATGGCATTTGATCGATCGCCGCACTGCCCGCCCGCGTTTTATGGCCCGCCCGCCCACCAGAGCGGACACGCTCGCGCGGTTTGGTGGCGGTTTGTGCGTCAGGATCGTGGCTCATACTCAACTCCGAAAGATTTCGGATAAGATGACGCAAAGCGCAGGCAGATGCGCGTCCAGCGACCGACGAAAAATGTCGTTTTCGCGCTAAGTTTCCACGCCCCCGCCTGCGCGCTGCGCCAGCCAACCCGCGATATGGCCAATATTGTGCAAAACCACATCGGCATGGGGGGCCAGATCAGCCGTTTCAGCCACGCCCGTTAGAACACCAACCGCCAACATTCCCGCCGCGCGCGCAGCGTGCAGATCGTGCAGGCTATCGCCGACCATGGCGATGTCTGCGGGCGCAACGGCGATGGAATCGGCAAAGGCCAACAACTGGCCCGGTGCAGGTTTGCCGCCCCAGCCCGAATCGCAGCCCGCAATAAAATCGAACAGGGGCAGAACGCCAGCGCGGGTCAGATGCGCGCGCGCGGGGCCTTCGGTATCATTGGTCGCCAGCCCAAGGCGCAGGCCCTGCGCGCGAAATCCACCCAAGGTGGAAGGTAAATCAACGGCAGGCTGCAATGGTGCGCGTCCTGCCTGCTGGTTCAGCACGTCATTTAAGGCATCGGGCGTGAAATGGGGCAAAAGTGGTTGAATAAGCGCGGCAATTTCGGGCGTGGTGCAGCCAATCACAGGGCTAGATTTTGCAAAACGCCCCATGGCTGGATCATACCCCAGCACCTGCAAAAGATCAGAATGGCGCGCCGCATCGGGCTGGAGAACAGGCAAAACCCCCATCACCCACGCGCCCCATGTCAGGGTAAAATCAAACAGCGTGCCGTCTTTGTCAAAAATCAGGGCCTTAACCATGTTATGTCCAATGCATATACTGGGCACCTGGCAGGCTGGCCCGCGCGGCCTGCACAGATGTTAACGGATGGCTGTGATCTGCACAAAACTCAATCACGCGTTGATCATCTTCCATTAAGAAATCTAAAACAGCGCCCAAAAACAACGGCTGCTTGGCAAGCTGCGCCAAATCCTGCGGCGAAGCCCCTGTATTATTTAGGAAATTTCCCAAAAGATCATCGCGCCCCAAGACCCAAGACAGCGCTTCAAGCGCCATAACCTGCGCGGCATCGCCGCCGATTTTGATGTTATCCACAGGATTTTCCCCCCATCTGCCCCCACAATTCGTCAAATTATTCGCATTTTGTTCTGCATTCGGAAAGGATTTCTTAACCACTTAATGCGAAAAATGTGTAAAGTTTGGTCATAGGCGGCCACAATGTTAGGGTGTTCTATGTTTAAACGATTCAAGCAAGGGTGAGTGGCGGCTTCATGGGTGGTAAGATTCTTGTCATTGATAGCGTAATGCCCAACAGGATTATCCTGAAGGTTAAGCTATCTGGCGCAGGTTATGAAGTGTTGATCGCAGCCACGGGGCGCGAAGGGCTTGACCTTGCACTGCACGAACGTCCTGATTTGATCATCTTGGATATGGATTTGCCAGATATGCCCGCCCATGAGGTGATGGCGAAATTGCAATTGGTCGCCAGTTTGCAAAATGCTTTGGTGATCATGGCCTCGGCCAATGCCGACGCTGCAAGCCGTATCCGCGCCTTTCATGCGGGCGCGGATGATTTTTTTGCAAAACCCTTTGTCGAACCGCGCCTGCTGGCCCGTATCCGCAGCCTGCTGCGCGGCGATGAACAGTTGCGCCTGCTTTCGGCGCAAAGTGGCGCGCAATTTGCCCATGATATCGCCAATGACGGCTTCGCCGAACCCACGGCCAGTTTTGCGATGCTCGGCACGCTGGCCATTGTTGGCAAACCCGAAGAGGCGATGCGCCTAAAGCGTAAATTACCCCAAGATTTGGAAGTAGAGGTTGTGCATTTCAGCCCCGACATTGTGATCAACGGCGCGAACCTGCCCTTTGACGAGGCGGATGTTGTGGTGATTCTGTCCGATATTGCCGACCCGAACGAGGCATTTTTGATGATTGCCACGCTGCGCGGGCGCCCGCAAACGCGCGATGCGCGGTTTTGCATTCAGTTTGGCCCAGACTCGCGCGGGGCTGACCGCGAACTTGCCTATGATTTCGGGGCCGATGCCGTGTTGATGGACGATGATCTGCCCGAAGAATTGGGCCTGCGTTTGGCAGGATTGATTCGCCGCAAACGCCGCACCGATGCGCTGCGCGATCGCATCACGCATGGGCTTATGCTGTCGATGAAAGACCCGCTGACCAACATTCCAAACCGGCGCTACATGGTGTCGGTCATGCGCAGTTTTATTGCCAAGGCGCGCCGTTCGCGCAGCGCCGTGGCCGTCATTATGTGCGATGTTGATCGCTTTAAATCGGTGAATGACCGCTTTGGCCACGGCGTGGGCGATGATGTGCTGCGCGAGGTTGCGGCGCGTCTGTCATCCGTTCTGCGCGAGGGCGATTTAATTGCCCGCGTGGGCGGCGAAGAATTTTTGGTGGCCCTGCCCGATGCCACAATGGGCGATGCGCGCGGCGTGGCCGAACGGCTGGTAGCTGCCATTGCCGCGCGGCCCTTTGCCATTGATGGCGGCGCGCAACTGCTTGTGACCATTTCGGCGGGCTTGGCCATATGCCAGCCCGATTTGGCAACCCCTGTTGACGACATCATCGATCACGCCATTGTCGAGGCGGATCAGGCGATGCTTGTGTCCAAATCCTTGGGGCGCAACAAAATTACATTGGCGCGGTCTGCCGCATAGGCTGGCCGCGCAAGATACCCAAACACCAAAAAACGCGGCGCATATCTGTGCCGCATTTTTTTGGGCATATGGCAGGTCAACTTAGCCCTTTGGCTTAATTGCCGCCTTGCTTGTCGCCGCGATTGCCTTCCCCACCACGCCGCATCCCGCGTTCTAAGCGATCGGCAAGGGCAAGGCGCTCGCCGTTCGGCATGGCCAAAATCACATCCGTCAGCGCCTCATGGCCCAGCGCAAGCTGGCTTTCCATCCGCCCGCGCATCGCGCCCAAGGCGGCGCGCAAAGCGTCTGGATCAAAAGGCTGCGCGCGCAAGGCGGCCTGAACCGCCGCCAAATCGGCATAACGCTGCGCATTGGCGCTGCGCAATTCGGGCGCGCGCCCTTTCAGCCATTCGCGCAGCGCGTGGCGGTCATCTTGGCCCAATGCCTCGCCAAAGGGGCCAAAGCCCAAATCGCGCACCATCTGGCCGCGCCCGCCGCCATTGCCATCATGCCACAAACTGCCCGCAACCACGCCCAGAACGGCAAGGTTCAGGCCCACAGACACCGCCAAAGCGATGCGCAGCACGCGCGGCGAGACATGGCGCGCGGATGCAGGCGCAGGGGGTGAGGGTGGGGGCGGCACTGGTGGGGCCGCGCCCAAATCTGCACTGCTTGCCGCTGTTTGCGCGTCGCCCGCCGCTGTTTGCGGGGCCGCCGCAGATTTGCGCGTTGGTTTTGCCTTGGCGGGTTTTGGGGTGGGGGTTGTATCGCTCATGTTCATTCCTCGGCCAGCAAACTGTCGATGCTGGGCATAAAATCCAATTGATCAACCGCGCTGCTGCCCGACAGGGCCAGCGTGACTGTGCTTAGTGCGGGGGGCTGAACTGCCCCCAAATAGATGCCCGCGCAGGCGGCTGTCGCAAGGCCAGCCAAAACGCCCGCTCCGCCAAACAAATCAGAT